>CAYVRL010000080.1:0-7919 GCA_964454065.1 uncultured Planctomycetales bacterium
ATTTGGCCCTGCGCTGGTTGGACTTGCAGCGTCGAAGCGACCCCCGCCCCTTCTTCCTCTTCCTCGAGCTGCGCGCCACCGCCCCCCCCTTCCGGCCCCCGCTCGGTCTCGCCACGCGTTTCTTCCCCGCCGCGCCCGACCCCGCGGACCTGCCCGGCCTCCCGCGCGACCCCGAACGTTGCGTGGCGCTTCCTCCCGACGGCCCCGCCGGCCGCCGCGCCGCCACCGCCCTAGCCGCCTTCCAGGACGCCGCCCTGCTCGCCACCGACCGCGCCCTCGGGGACTTCCTCCAGGCCCTGCGGGACCGCGACCTCCTCGAAGACAGTCTCGTGGTGCTGACCAGCGACGTGGGCTCCGCCCTCGGCCAGCATGGGGCCTTCGGTTCCGCCGCCCCCCTCTCCGCCGAAATCACCCAGGTGCCCTTGATCCTGCGGATGCCGCGCGCTCTCCCCGCGGGCACCCAGGTCCCAGCCTTGGTTTCCCTGGAAGACCTTCCCGCCAGTCTGGAGACCTTCCTCCAGGACCCCAGCGCCGTCATGGCCGTCGCCCCCCACGCCGCGGCCCCGCTGCTCTTCGCCGCCGCCCGCGGTGGACCCGGTCGCGCCTTCCTCCGCTGCGGGGACCCACGCACCCAGCGGATCACCTTGCGCACCCCCACCGAGGAGTTCCTGGTGATGCCCCGAGGCCCCAACCGCTACGTGGATCTGCGGGCGGACCCCAAGGAGCGGAGCCTGGACGCGGCCCCATCCCCGGAAGAAGCGACCCGAGCCGCGGCCCTGGCGGAACGACTCCGCAGGATCGAAGGCGAAGGAACCGCGGGGGAGTGAAGGTTCAGGTCCACCAGCCGAGACCGATTCCGGTCCCCGCCGCCAACACGGCGAGCGCCTGCACGCTTCCGTAGAAGAAGAGGTCGATCGGATCCCAACGCCAGCCGGGGCGGAAGAAACGCATCAGCCGGCGGAGGACCGCGGCCTCGACCGCCAGGAGACCCGCGAATACCGCCGCCCCGGCGCAGAGCCAACTCCACCAGCCCCCCGTGGCGAGCACCGCATCGGCGCCCGCGGCCCCGACGGCGCCACTCGTCAGCAAGGAGAAGGCGAGGAGCCAGGCGGCGAGATCGGCGCCCAGGGCCAGCAGGGTGGTAGCGAGGAAGGGACGCCCCAGCGCGAACCAGACCACCCACCATTGGAAGAACAGTTCGGGCAATGCCACTCCAGGCTCGAGCAGGGCCTGGAGCAGGGCGGCCAGCGGAGTCACGAGGCTTCCCGCGCCGCCGCCGCGCAGAGTTCGCGCAGCATCTCCAGGGTGTAGAGGCCGGTGTCGTGGCCATCCCCGAACAGGATCCGGTAGGCATAGTTGCCAACCGACTTCATGTCCCGAAGCTCCAGGTCCTCCGGGATCCGGGCGGGATCGAGAAGCCGCTCGCCGGTGTGCTCCGAAACGCAATGGGCGCAGGGACAGGCGAGCCGCAAGACCCGAATCGGGAGCGAGCACTCCAGGCCGTCCTCCCAGACGAAACGGATGGCCTCGGCTTCGCGCTTCAGGCGCTGGAGACGCGGGGCCATGTCCTCAGCCGTCTCCTTCCTCGTTCCGATAGCGCTTGCGCACGTTCTCCCGCCCCATCTCGCGCAAACGAGCGGGATCCTTGCGCAGACCGAGGTCGTGAGCCTTGGAGACCACGCTCTTGGTGGTCCGCCCCGGAAGCCGACGCGCGATCTCCAGGTTGTCGGTGACCGGATAGAGCTCCCGAAGCAAGCGGAGTTCCTCCTTGGACCAACGGGGCATCCGCGTCACTCCCGAGGTCCCGGCCTGCCGCCGGAGGAAGCTCTTGTCCTTGGCCAGGCAGAGGCGTTGGGCTTCCCGGCGAATGCTCTCCTCGGTCCGCCCCAGGATGATCCCGAGGTCGTAGTCGCTCCGGGTTCCGTAGAGTTGTTTCAGGTGTTGCCGATCCACCGAGTTCCAGGGCCGATCGGCCATCTGTCGCCCCAGCTCCTCGACCTTCCGCCGAATCTCGGTGGTGCTACGACGTAGGATCAAGGCCATGTCGGAAACCGTGGCGACCCCGATGTAGCGCTTGAGTTGCAGGACCTCCTCGGCGCTCCAGGGTCCGATCCGGGGCTCCCCCTTGAAGACCATGTGGGCCATCCGCCGCACACTCTCCACCGAGCGATTCAGCTCGTGGCTGATCACCGTGTCCGCGTACAGTCCGTAACGCAGCTTGAGTTTCTCGAGCTCGGCCTGGGACCAGCGACCTTTGCGGCGGCCGTTCTCGCTCTTGGGTCCTTGGGATCTCTGGGTCATTACCCTCCGATGGGGGCAGGGGCAGGAAGGAACGACGATGGCCCGAAGGCCTGATCCCTAGTATGGACCACCGTGCGGCTTTGTCCAAGGGCAGGCCCGAAAAAGCCCCTAAGCCCCTTCGGAACGAAGGTTCCGTGCCAGGATCCGACTCCAGTACTCCTCCACCGCGCGACGCAAGATCCCCAAAGCCTCGGCACTTGTCTCGGCGGCGGCGGCACGGTTGGCGAGCGCGCGGAGATCCTCGATCTCGGCTTCGCGCAGCACCGCCTTGATCTCCGGCAGGAAAGGCGGCGCCGCGGAGAGGCTGCGAATCCCCGCGCCGACCAGGAACAACGCGCCGGCGCGCTGCCCGGCCATCTCGCCGCACACGGAGACCGGAGTCCCCAGGGCGTTGCAACTCTTGGCGATGTGACGCAGCACCCGCAGGTGGGCGGGGTGATAGGGCTGGTAGAGCTTGGAGACCCAGGGGTTGTCGCGGTCCACCGCGAACAGGTACTGCGTCAGATCGTTGGTGCCGATGGACACGAAATCCGCCACCGCCGCCAGTTCACGCACCACCATCGCCGCGGCCGGGACTTCGATCATGATCCCCACCGGAATACTCTGCCGCCCCGCGCAGACCTGGGCGATCAGATCGCGGGCCTGGTGGAGTTCCTCGATGGTCGTGACCATCGGCAACATGATCCGGGCATCTCCGGAGTCCCGCGCTCGCACCAGGGCGCTCACCTGGATCAGGAAGAGATCCTGCCATTCCAAGCTCAAGCGCAAACCGCGCCAGCCCATCGCGGGATTGGCTTCCTGGGGGTGCTGGAAGTAACGCAGCCGTTTGTCGCCACCGATGTCCAGGGTCCGAAAGACCACCGGTTTCCCTGGGAAATGGGCCAGGACCTTCTCGTAGAGCGCGGTTTGTTCGTCCACGCTGGGGAAGGACGGGCGTTCCATGTAGGCGAACTCGGTGCGGAAGAGACCCACACCGGCCGCGGTACCGGTATCGAAGGTCTCCAGGTCCCGGGGCGATTCGATGTTCACCATGACCTTCACTTCGGAACCGTCGGCGGTGACCCCCGGAGCCTGCGCCGCCTCGAGCAACACCGAACGCAATTGCACCCGTTCCTCGGCGAGACGGCGGGCTTCGCTCTCCTCGGCGGAAGTGGCGCCGAGCAGGGCGCGCCCGCCGCCACCGAAGACCACGCAGCTCTCTCCCTGCGCGGCCTTGAGGTGCACACCCTCCAGACCGGTCACGCAAGGGAGGCCGAAGCTGCGGGCGAGGACCGCGCCGTGACTGAAACGACCGCCCCGGCTGGCCAGGATGCCGACGATGCGATGCCGGTAACGGCGCGTGACCAGCGAAGGAGTGAGTTCCTCCGCGACCAGGACCACCCCCTCTTCCTGTTCGGCCAGCACCGCGGGTACTCCACCTTCGGCCAGCTCGCGAATCACCGCGGACCAGGGATCGCGGAGATCGGCGCCCCAGTTCTTGATCTCCCCGCCCTCCAGGTTCTGGAAGAGGTCGGCGAAACGATCGATCAGCGCCTGCACCGCGCTCTCGGGCTCGAGGTGTTCCTCGAGGATGAACCGACGGATGCTCGCAAGAGCATCCGGATCCTGGAGCACGGCGATTTGCGCGCCGTAGATGGCGGCGTCTTGCAGGCCGAGTTCGCGCGTGGTGGCGGCCTGGATGCGCTTCAGATCCTCGATCGCGCATTGCCGCGCCTGCTCGAAGCGGGCCAGCGCGGACTCGGCGTCCTCGCCGACCAGTTCGCGGCGCGGAATGCGCTGCGCGGCCGGATCCACCACCACCCAGGCGGGGCCGAGCGCGACACCCGGGCAGATCGGGGTGCCCTTCAGTTCGAGTCGGCTCACGAGGTGGGAGCCGGCTCGCGCGCGGGGCGCCGCCAGCTGGCGATGCGCTCCGTGAGCAGTCCTTCCAGGGCCTCGGCCGGAACCCGCTCCTGCGCCATCGAATCCCGCTCGCGCAGAGTGACGCTGCCGTCGGAGAGGGTTTGGCCGTCCACGGTCACGCAGTAGGGCGTGCCGATCTCGTCCTGACGGCGATAGCGCCGCCCGATCGATTGGTTCGCTTCGATCGCGGTGCGGAAGCCGCGGCGCAAGCGCGCCTCGATCTCGGCGGCGCGTTCGGGCATGCCCTCCTTCTTGACCAGCGGGAAGACCGCCACCGTGATCGGGGCGATGCGGGGATGGAATCGCAACACCACTCGTCGTTCCTTTCCCTCCCCTTCCTCGTCGTAGGCGTCGACCAGGAAGGTCATTGCGGTCCGATCGCAACCGGCCGCGGGCTCGATCACGTAAGGGGTGACGTGTTCCTTGCGCTCCTGATCGAACCAGCTCAGTCTGGTGCCGCTCGCCTCGGAGTGGCGCTTCAGGTCGTAGTCCGTGCGGTTGGCGATGCCCTCGAGTTCCGACCAGCCGAAGGGGAAGAGGTACTCCACATCGCCGCAGCCCGCGGCGTAGTGGGCGAGTTCGTCCTTCCCGTGCTGGCGCAGGCGCAGCTTCTCGGGATCCACCCCCAGATCCAGGTACCACTGGAAACGGTGTTCCTGCCAGTATTGGAACCACTTCGGAGCCTCCTCCGGACGGCAGAAGTATTCCATCTCCATTTGCTCGAACTCCCGGGTGCGGAAGACGAAGTTGCCGGGGGTGATCTCATTGCGGAAGCTCTTGCCGATCTGGGCGATGCCGAAGGGCAGCTTCTTGCGGGTCGCGGTGACCACGTTGTTGAAGTTGATGAAGATCCCCTGCGCGGTCTCGGGACGCAAATAGGCGATCGAGCCGCTGTCCTGGACCGGGCCGACGTGGGTCTGGAACATCAAATTGAACTGCCGAACCTCGGTCCAATCGGCGGTTCCGGAGACCGGACACTTGATCCCCTCGGCGAGGATCAACTCGTAGAGGGCCTGGTTGTCCCCGAGGGCGGCGTCGAGCTTGGCTTGCAGCGCCGCGGCCCGGTCCTCCTTGCCCTTGCGGCGATACTTCTCGATCTTGGCCTCGACCAGGTGGTCGGCCCGATAGCGCTGTTTGGAGGTCTTGTTGTCGATCAAGGGGTCGGAGAAGCCCCCCACGTGGCCGGAAGCCCGCCAGACCTCGGGGGACTGGATGATCGCCGAATCCAGGCCCACCACGTCCTGGCGGTCGTAGACCATGCTGGTCCACCACGCATCCTTGACCCGGCGCTTGAGTTCGACCCCGAGCGGCCCCCAGTCGTAGGTGGAGCCCTGTCCCCCGTAGATCTCGGAAGCGGGGAAGACGAATCCCCGGCGTTTGCACAGGGAGACCACCTTGTCCATCGAAGAGGGCGGGGGCTTGGCCATGGAGGGGGAATTCTAGCGGTCGCCCGTGGGGAGGAAGCCTCCCCCGCTCTCCCCGTCGAGACGCAGCCGCAGGACCGTTTCCTGGTCGGAGTGGACGGTGAAGGAAGTCTCCCATTCGGCGCCGTCGGCCCCCAGCAGCCGCGGGGGAGAGCGGTCCCCTTCCACCAGAGGGCCGCGCAAGCGCAACTCCCAAGCCCCGGGGCTGAGTTCCACCGGCGGTCGCAACTCCCCGGGAAGCAGCTCGGCTCCGGACCACGGGCGCCAGCTCCCCTCCGCGTCGGCGGGCTCCAGGTGGAAGCCGGAAGCCGCCCAGCTCCCTCCTTCACCGTCCACGAGAACCCGCAGGCGTCCGAGGGCGATCAGGCGCAGCTCCCAAGCCCGGACTTCGCCGTCGTGAAGTTCCAGGTGTCGATCCCGCAGTGCCGTGCCCGGGAGATCGAGGCGGAAGGTCCAGCTTCCCGGCCGCACCCGCAGGTCCACCGGCCCCTCGCTGGGCGGGGGGACCTCCACGGCCTCGGGGGGACTCCCCGGATCCTCCCCGGGTAGCGGTGCCCGCACCGCGTAGAGGTGCGCGTGGGCGAGTCGCGTCGGGTCGGCGGCGGAGAGGGCCAACACCGCGGAGGGCAACTCGAAGTCGTGTTCGCTCTCGCCGCGGGGGATCCGGTCCCGAAAAGGAGGGCCGCTGAACCAGGGGTCGCTGACCCGGACCTGCATCCCCAGCTCCCGGTCGGGTTGGAAGTCCAAGCGCCAGACACCGTTCTTGTCGGTGACGGCGCTGCCGGTCGCCGCCCCCCCGGGAAGTTCCAGCGAGATCAGCGCCCGCGGCATCGGTCGACCGCCGACCGTGATCCGACCACGCAGCTTCCGCCGCCCCCCGAGTTCGACCCGCAGTTCGAAATCGGCGGCAGGCATCGTGAAGCGAGAGAGTTCCTCGCCGGGCGACTCCCCGAGCAGGAGCTGATAGTCCCCGGGCAACAACTCGAAGTCGACGGCCCCGTGGTGGATGCGCGCCAATCCGCCCCGACCGGCTTCCTCCGCGCCGAAGAGCTCGGTGCCGCTCACCCGACAGCGGGCACCCTCCACGGCCTCGGTACTCCCGGAGAAACGCACCCGCAACCGGTGGGCGACCGGTTCCGCCGCCGCCGTGTCTCCTCCCCCACCCGACTCCTCCGTCTCCGGCGGCGGCACCAGCTTCGCCCGCCCCCCCCCATCCTCCCCCTCCAGGGAAGCCCCTGACACCAGATGCCGGGGATGAGGTGTCAGGTCTTGCCGCGAAGCCCCGCTCGGCCGGGAATCGTCGAAGACATAGAGCAGAGCCGCGACCAACAGGACCAGGAGGGGGAAGATCAGGCGGCGGGACATCCTTCCTAACCTACATAACGGCGCCGCGCGGGCACGCTCTCGAACTCGCCGTCCTCCAGGCGGTAGGCGCTCAGACTGCCGCCGTAGACGCAGCCGGTGTCGAGGCCGAGGGCCACCAGGCGTCCGCCCGCGTGCTGCATGCGCGGCAGGGGGGAACTGGTGTGGCCGAAGAGCACCAACTCCGGCCCGTGGTGGACCTCGTACCAGTAGGGACGACCCGGGAGCCGGTCGAAACGACGCAGATGGACGAGTTGCTCCACCGGGGTGTCCTCCACCGGGCGCCCCGGAATCACCCCGGCGTGGACAGCGATCCAATCCTGCTCCCCCACGCGGCCCCGGCGGAAGTAGGCCCCCTGGGTGAGCAAACTCAGGAGTTCGCCGGAACGAGCCGGGTCGAAGGGCGCCATCCGAGTGCCGCCGTCGCCGCGCAGGTCCTCGGCGGGAATGCCGGAGAGATCCGCGTCGGGTCCGGTGGCCCCGAAACGCCGCATCCGCTGCAAGAGCACGTGCTCGTGGTTGCCGAGCACCAGGCGCAGGCCGGAGAGAGGAGTGAGCAAGCGCGCCACTCCGAGCGGATCCGGCCCCCGGTGGTAGAGATCCCCGAGCGCGACCAGACGATCGTCCTCCCCCAGCCCCAGCCGCTCGAGGAGCTCCGCCAGCTCCTCGGCGCAACCGTGGATGTCCCCGACGACCCAGGTGGCGCTCATGCGGGGGCGCCCTCCTCCCGGCACAGGCTCTCCCAGACCGCTTCGAGTTCGGCCATCAGCGCGCCCAGGCCCTCGCCGCGGGGATCGAAGTGCAGGCCCGCCGCCGCGTAGAGTTCCGGCAGCGGTCGCGAACCGCCGAGCGCCAACCCCCGGCGATAGGCACCCACCGCGGCCCGCGGATCCCGCCGGTAGGCGCTCCACAACTGCAAGGCGCCGATCT
>CAYVRL010000081.1:0-7776 GCA_964454065.1 uncultured Planctomycetales bacterium
ACCACCACCGAGGAGGAATAGCCCCCGAAACGGGTGACCGCGAGAACCGGATCGCCGGGACGGAAACCCTCGACCCCGGCGCCGAGCGCGTCCACCTCGCCGGCGACCTCGTAGCCGACGACCGCGGGGAGGGGCGGGGCGTCCGGGTAGATTCCCAGGCGGGTCATCAGATCGGCGAAGTTCACTCCGGCCGCCTGGACGCGGATCCGCAGTTCGCCGGGGCCGGGGGTCGGATCGGGGGCTTCGCGCAGTTCCAGGACCTCGGGGCCACCGATGCGGGGGATCCAGATCTGCTTCATGGGCCGGAGGGGGTGGACCGCGCGGTCGCGGCGGCGGCGAGCATCGCGGTCTCGATGGCCGCCATCCGGCGCCGGGACGCCTCCGGAGAGAAACCGCCGCGCAGGGAGGAGAGGACCAGGGATGGGGTGCCGTGGCGGCGGCCCCAACCGGGCAGACCGGCGCGGGCGGCGCAGGAAGACCAGTAGCGGTCGGTGAAGAGAAGCATCAGGAGGGCGGCGGCGCGGGCGGCGCTCCAGCGGGGTAGCTCGAGCGCCGCGATCATGCGCGGGTAGGCGGGCGCCTGCTCCAGGGCCAGGGCGAGCAGTTCCCGGCGGGCGCGACGGAGCGCCGCTTCGGCTTCCTTCCCCGTGGGGGCGGCGCCGAGGAAGGGACGCAAGCATTCGTGGTAGGCCACCCCGCGTTCCAGGTCCTTCTCCAGATCGCGCGTCACGTTGGCGAGCTGGATCAAGGCGGCGGCGGCGGTGGAATCCCGGACCTGTTCCGGGAGCAGGGCGGAGCCGCGCATCAATCGCAGCGCGAAACGGATCGGATGTCCCATCACCCCGTCGCAGTAGGCCAGCAACTGCTCGCGACCGTCCAGCACCCCGCCCTGGGCCGCGAAACGTCGCGAGGAAGCCGCCATGTCCGCGCCCATCGAGTGGACCAGTTCCCTCACTGCGGCGCGGGTCCCTTCGGGCAGGGTGAGGAAGACCCGGTCGACCAGATCGTGTCGTTCCAGCAGCAGCAGATGGACGCGGTCGCGGCGATCCTGCACTCGTGGGGAGGGAATTCCCGGCGCCGACCCCAAGGGCTCCGTTTCGAAACGGGCCGCGAAGGCGGCCAGGGAAGCTTCCCGGTGCGCGGGGTGCGGATCCAGATCCTCATAGGTGTCGAGCATCCGGCAATAGAGGTAGCCCACCGCGGCGGCGCGGGCGCTGCGGGCGGGCAGGAGCAGGATGCAGGGAGAGAAACTCCGCGCGGCGTGGGGGAGGATCCTCCACAAGAAACGTTCTGGATCCCGCAACGCGGCCAGGCCCTCCAGATCGGGGCGGGCGCGGTCGGTGCGCAGATCCCGCAGCAGCATCCGCGGGTGACGCAGTCCAAAGGGGAGGGAGGGTGTCAGTGGAAGATCAGAGCTGGGCGAGCAGCTTCTCCGCCTGGGTTTCCGGGTCGAGGGTCTGGATCGCCTGTTCGATCTTGCCCTCGCTGGAGATCACGAAGGTGTAGCGCTTGGCGTGCGCATCCTGCGCCGAATCCACCGCCCCGTAGGCGAGGGCCGTACTGCGCTCGGGATCGCTCAACAGTCGGAAGGAGAAGGAGAACTTGTCGGCGAAGGCGCGGTTCTCCTCGACGCTGTCGAGGGAGATTCCCAGGACTTCCACGTTGCGTTCGGCGAATTCGCGGGCTCGATCACGGAACCCGATCCCTTGCACCGTTCACCCGGGAGTGTCGGCCTTGGGGTAGAACCACAGGACGACCCTCCGGCCCCGCAGGCTGGAGAGGCGCAAGCTCTGGCCCTTGTGGTCGAGCAATTCGAAATCGGGAGCGGGGTCACCGGGGCGGAGTTCCATGCCTCTTTCATAGGTCGGCGGGGAGGAAGTGCCAAGCATGGCCCGGGAGTTCCGCGCGGGGGGGGCGGAATCGGTTTGGTCCGCTCCGACCAGCACCTCTATCGTGGAGGTTCCCGCCGGGCGGTTGCCCCCCCGCTGGCTTCCCAAGAACACCTCCTGCAACATGAAACGACTCGGACTGCTCCTCCTGCTGCTCGCCACCATCTCGCTCTCCTCTTGCGCCGCTGGGCCCCATCAACTCCGTCGCTCGGTGGACGACTGGGACCACAGCATGTACGTGGACAACCCGCTCCTGGATGGCGTCCTGTGGATCGTCCCGGTCTTCCCGATCGCAGAGGTCCTGGCCTACGCGGGCGACTTCCTGGTCGTCGATGCCTGGTACTTCTGGACCGAGGACCTCTGGGACGGCGAAGGCACCGGCTTCGATCACTACAAGGTCGATGCCCAGGACGGTTCCCTCGGGAGCCTGATGAACGACGACTCCAAGTTCTTCACCAAGGACTGAGCGTGGTTCCAGGCGTGCCCGGCAGGTCCGGGCGCTGGCGATGGGCCTCCTGCAACTCCAGCAGGAGGCTGTCGTCCAGTCTCCGCACGATCCATCCGACTTCGGGCGCGTACCAGATCAAGGATACGCGCTCCTTGTAGTTACCTTCCGCGGCCACGCGGGCCCGTCGCCAGATGCGCAGGCAGCGGAAGCTGCCCGCCGGAACCGTGATGGTTTCCAGTGCGTCGCAGGAATAATTCACGAGCAGCGGAAGCGGCGGCTGGTCGGGCCTCTTGCTGAGGAACTCGCAGCTCCAGCGTTTCCCGACCCAGAGCGGAAAGGAGAAGATCGCGTCGTAGGGGTCGATCCGGCGTCGGGTTTCGGGCTCGCCGGGCATTTCCTGACCGACTTCCGCGAGTTCGGGAGTCAAGTGCAGGAGCAGGCCGCTCTTTTCTTCGCGCAGGGTGTAGCCTTGCTTCGGATCGGCGCTCTGGACCCGGTAGGCGAGGCGCGCGATCCCCCCTTTCTCGTACACGAAGCGATCGCCGACCATCCAGTGGGGTGCGGGGAAGGATTCCGCCGCGGTCGGGGCTTCGCGGTCCCAGCTCACGAGTCCAGCGCCGCTGCCGGGCGGCAAGGCGGCGGGAGTCGCGCAGGCAGCGAGGAACAAGGAGGGAATCAGGGCGCGGAATCGAAGCACGCGGGGGAGCATAGCTTCCCCTTTCGTGGGGGAGTCCGCCTCAAGGGCGATCCACGAACAAGCCGTGTTCGCCGTTGCTGCTGCTGAGGCCGTCCCGCTGCTTTCCGTCGGCCCAGTGATCCCGGCCCCCGGAATCCAGGAAGTAGGAGAGACTGGTCCCGCCGTGGTAGTCGTTGCCGCCGGCGAGGGCGGGAGCGGTGCCGCGATAGGAGTCGTTGCCGCCCTTCTCCCAGAAGACGCAGAGGGAATTGTGGGCGGAGGCCCCCAGCGAGAAACCGCTCATCCGGTACTGGTCGTCGCCGCCGTCCTCCAGGAACATGGCCACGCACTCGTCCCAGGCCAGACCCGCGGCCACGGCGTTGCGGGTCAGATAGCGATCGTCCCCGCCGCTTTCGTGGAAGTAGCCGAGGGCCTGATGGGCGCAGAAACCCTGGTCGTAACGCGACCCGATGTAGAGATCGTCGTCCCGGCCCCGGTCGCAGAGCGCCCCGAGGGCGAAGAAGTAGCCACCGCCCTGGCTGAAGTTCCCCGCCTCGTACCGGTCGGCGCCGCCCTGGTCGATGAGCAGGCCCACTCCACCGGAGGCATTGGAACGGAAGCCCACCCCACACCCCTGTCCCCAGCCCTCGAAGATGCCCGGGGTGCCGTAACCGGAAGGGTAGACCCCCTTGCAGTAGTAGGAGTCCGCGCCGCCGCCTTCGCTGAGGACCCCGATCCCGCCGGGGAGCCCGACCCCCTGCGCGAAACGGTGTCCTCGGTAGGAATCGGTGCCCGCCAGATCGAGGAGGAGGCCCATCCCCCAAGCGGCGCAGCCCTGGGCGAGGGCGAGGGCTCGATAGCGGTCGTCGCCGCCGGTGTCGAGCAGGATGCCGACCCCGCACAGCCCCACGCCCTGCGCCCAGCGTAGCCCGAGGTAGGAATCGTTGCCGCCGAGGTCGGCGAGGATGCCGACCCCGAGGAGGCCACAAGCCTGGGCTCCATCGTGGGTGGAGGAGTAGGCATCGTCTCCGGCGAGATCCACGAGCAGCGAGACTCCCGCGCCCGCGGTCGCATCCGCGGCCACCGTCGTGGAGGCCTCGTCGGAGTAGAAATCGTCTCCCCCCAGATCGATCAGGACCGCGGTGGAGCCGCTGCGGTGCCAGTCGTCTCCGCGGCCCGCGATCACGATCGCACCCTGGGGCGTGTCGCGGCGCAAGACCACCGCTTTCTCCAGGTCCAGGTCGGCACGCTCGAGGTCGGCGAGCAGGGCGCGGTGCCAGGCGGGATCGAGCAGCGGGGCCAGGGCAGCGGCCGCGGCCAGCATCCGGTCGCGGTGGACCTTCCCCGCGATCTTCACCAGGGCTTCCTCGGCTTCCCGCCGTTGGCGTTGGGGATCGTTGAAGAGATAGAGGTCCGCGACGAAGCGATCCGAGAGGCCTTGCCAGGCGCCGAGCACCTGGGCGCGTTCCTGCTCGTCCAGGTCCGCCAGGGCCGCTTCCCGGAGCACAGTGGCCTCGTCGAGGCGGGCGGCGATGAAATCCAGGTGCTCTTGGGGAGTGTGGCCGGGCTTCGGGCCGCTCCTCCTCTGCGGGGAGGGAGGCCCAGAACGGCGGAACCCGGTGTCCAAGTCCAGGATCCAGGCGCCGTGCGCGCAGGCGCTGGCGAGGATCCGGGCGGGATCCTTACCGAGGGATCCCTTCTCGAAACCGGTCGCGAAGTCCTCGGCGATCCCGGACAGGCGCCAGGGATCCCGGAAGACCAGGTCCACCGCCGGAATGCGCGAGGGATCCGCGCTCTCGGCGAGGCGCCGGAGGCGCTGGAACAGATCCTGGGTGTCGGCGTCGAAACCGGCCTCTTGCTCGGCGGCGAGGATTTCCTTGCGCAGGGGCAAGCGGTGGAAGAGGTGCCCGGCGTAGAGCTTCTCGGTCGCGGGGACCAGGGCCTCCGCCATCAGGGGCTGGAGTCCCATCGCGAAATCGAGGTGGAGGAGTTCCCAGGTGCGCCGAACCCGGAGCTTCAGTTCGCTGCCGGGCGGGTGGTCGGCGAGCGGGTCGGAGGGGGCTGCGAACAGGGCCGCCGGGTCGGGGAGCGGTTGGCCATCCAGGGTCGCCTGGTATTCGTCGTGGGGGCGGAGCAGGGTCAGCTTCCAGTGTTGGCCGCTGTGGATCCCTTGGGTGCGCTTCGCGAAGGCGGCGAGGGCCGCCGCCGGATCCTGGCCCAAGGCCTCGTCGTCGACCGCGAGCAGGAGATCACCGTCCTGGAAACCGGTCCGGTCGGCGTAGTAGCCCGGTCGGGGGGCGTGGACGAGGACTCCCGCAGGGGGCGCGTCCGGGGCCGCCGCCGTGCGCGCCTTCTCGTCCAGGAGGACTCCCTCGAACTTCGCGCCTCCCCATTCCAAGCTGGTCGGGGGCGGCTCCGCGCTCGGAGGTGTCTGGGCGGGCGGAGGCAGGAACGCGCCGAGGAAGAGGATGCCGAGGGGGAGGGCGGCCATGGACCCCCAGCTTAGGGGAGGTCGACCGTGGCGACGGGCAGGAAGGCTGGATCCAGGCGTTCGGCGAAGTCCTCGAGCAGGAGGGCCGTGGAGGGCTTGGGTTTGAACTTCCGGGTCCTTCCGTCGTACTCGACTTGGATGCGCCCGCCGGGGCCGAGCATCTTCGCGCTGAGGGAGAGCCGGAGCTTGCGCACGCCCTTGCCGTGGATCTCGAAACGACCCTGGCCCAGCCACTCGGCATCCACCTGGGCGGTGCGCTGATCCACCTGGGCCTGGATCAAGCGCAGGCGCGCGTCTTCACTGCGCGCGGCCTTCCAGGCGCTGGCCTGGATCTCGGGCCGGAACTCCTCGCGGACCTTGCGATCGAAGCGGAGGATGCGCAGCCAGTTCGAGCGCGCCTCGGGGAGACGGACGGCGCGGAGGGACAGATGCTTGGGGAGTGGGTCGCGGGCGGCGGCCTGGAAGAAGGAGGGCCAGTCCACCGCGTCGAAGTCGAAATCGTGTTCGAGTTCCGGAAAAAGGAGCAGCTGGGCATCGCTGGCGCCACCGGCTTGCAAACGCGCGAAGGCGAGCTTCTGGTTGCGGATCAAGCGGGGGTCGTCCTTGGCCCCCTGCAAGCAGCGCAGCGGAATGGGGAGCAGGTTCTCGACCAGGCGCAGGTTGTTGCGACCGCCCGTGATGGTCACCGAGGGGCCGCCGATCAGCGGCGCGAAACTGGCCCACCGGTCGGGATAACGAGTGGCCAGATCCCAGCCCAGGTGGGCGCCGCGACTGACCCCGGAGAGATGGATGCGCCGGGGATCCACGTGGTAGTGGAGTCGGAACCAGCGCAGCGCCGCCAGGGCCGCGAGCCGTTCCCGTTCGGCGAAGGTGTAGCCGTTGGCGGCATGGGGGTCGGTGGGGGCGAGCAGTAAGAGGCCCGCCTGATCGGCCACCTTTCGCCACATCCGGATCATCGATCCGCCGCGGTCGCTCGAGCCGTGCAGCAGCAACAGCATCGGCGAGGCCTGGGCCGGGTCGTAACCCGGGGGGACGTAGACGGCGAGTTCGGTCTCCTCCTTCTGACCGCCCACATCCAGAGTGGCGCGTTCGCTGCCGACTCCGGGTGGATAGGCGGGGTAGGAGGAGAAGGCCCGGATCGCGGCCCGCCACTCGTCCACCCCGACCGTGTGGTCCTGGGCGAGTTCCCGCGCGCGCCGCTTGCGTTCGGCGGCGGTGGGCAGGGCGACCAGCTCCGCGAGCCGAGTGTCCAGCTCGGGGGGCGGTGGCGACTGGATCCGCGGCGTCGCCGCGGCGGGGGCGGCGGCGAGCAGCAGGGAGCACAGGGCGGAGCAGCTCAATCCTCGAGCAGGATCGTCAGCACCGCGTGCTCTTGCAAGGAGAGCTGGAGGCTCCTGCCGTGGAGAGGGAGGGGTTGCAGGGGGATTTCGCGCAGGTCGCAGAGCCAGGCGGCCGAGGGGGCGCGGGGGAGGAGCAAGGTGGCAGTGCCCGTGGCGCGCGCGCGCAGGCGGAGGACGTCCCCGTCGTCGCGGTAGGCGCGCTTCCAGGCGACCAGGGTGGCGGGGCCGGACAAGTCCAGGAAAGTGCCGGTGGCGGCCAGGGCGGGCGGGGCGGTGCCCCGCTCCACCCAGCGCGCGGGCGGGGGCGCGAGATCCGCGCGCAGGGTTTCGCGCCCGGGTTCCTGATCCCCGAGGGTGCCGAAGCGCAGTCGGGTCGTGGAGCGGAACGCCGACGGTAGCCCGGGTTCGGCGACGAAGCGGTAGACGCCGCCACCTTGGAGTTGGCTCTCGGTGGCGTGGTTGATCAAACGCACGGTGAAGGAAGCTTCGTCGTCCTCCACCTGCGCGCTCGCGGCTCCGTTCATCTCGCCGAGGTCGAGGACCGCGCTCTCCAGTGGAGTGGCGCACAACCAGTTGCCCTGGGCGCCTCGCAACAGTTCGCCCGTCGGAGTGGGGAAGGCGTTCAATGCCGCACCGGGCAAACTATCGGGTCCTGGTTCGTACCAACCGTCCGGGCCGTCCACGAAGAGGCGGGTGGGCAGCGCCAGCGCCGCGGGGAAACTCATTCCGTAATGCATGGAATTCTTGTCCACCGGGACGTCGCCGAGCTTGTCCTCGTTCACGAAGGCGACGACGTCCAGCCGCGGCGCGTCCTCGTAGAGGCGGTATTCGCGCAGCAATCCGCCAGCGGGTCCATAGACCCGCGCCATCCGGAAGACCGGGCCGGGATCCTCGATCTCGATCCGTACCGGGGCCGGATCGTCCGCGTGGTT
>CAYVRL010000082.1:0-7720 GCA_964454065.1 uncultured Planctomycetales bacterium
GCAAGGTCCACGAGGAGCCCGCCCCGCTGGCCCTGCTGCTCGACGACTCCGCACCCCTGCAGCGCCACGACAGCCTCCCCCCCGAAGCCGTCGCACGACTCGCGAAACTCGGCCTGACCCCCGCGAACGGCTCCCCTACCCGACTGGAGCTGGAGCAAGCCCTGCTCCAGAGCCCCTGGCGCTCGACCCTGGAATCCCGCTACCGCCTGGAGGCCTGGCGCTTCGCCAAACGGCTGGCCCCGACCGCGCCCGACGGCAGCGAGCTGACCGGCCAGGGCACTGCGACCGCCATCGGGGATGCCCTCCTCGGCATCCTCGCCGAACACCGCGGGCAGCGGCAACCCGGGATCGTCCTGATCAGCGACGGACGCAACATCGGCGGCGGCGATCCGGGGGACGCGGCTCGCCGCCTCGCTGCCGAAGGGGTGCGCGTGGACGTGGTGGCGCTGGGCGACTCCCGACCGGCTCCGGACCTGGCCCTGGAACGCATCCAGAGTCCGGATCTGGTCCTCGCGGGCGACGAAGCCCTCTTCCTGCTCCGCCTGCGCGCTACCGGCGAGCCCCTCCCGGCCCGCGCGACCGTCCGCCTCGAGGACGCCGAGGGGCAACTCCTGGACCAGACCGAAGTGGATCTGGCGGGTCCCGAGGGCACCCAGTTCGCACTCTCCACCGTCCTGCGCGATCCGGGCGAGGCCCACCTGGTCGCCCGCGTGGACCCCGCGCCCGGGGAACACGCTCTGGACGACAATCGCCTGGATCTGTCCTTGGAAGTCGAGGAAGCACGGATTCGAGTGCTCTACGTCGAGGGGCGTCCGCGCTACGAGTACCGCTACCTGAAGAATCGACTGCTCCGCGCGGATCTCTCCACCCGCGACCTGGAGACCCGCTGCTGGCTGGCCGACGCGAGCCGCAATTTCCATCAGGAGGCGTCTCGAGGAGTCCCGCGGCTGACCCGACTCCCCACCACCGTCGAGGAACTGCTCGCCGATTTCGACGTCGTGATCCTCGGCGACATCGACCCGCCGCAACTGGCCCCCGATCCTCAGGACGGGAGTCGTTTCCTGGAAGCGGTCGCGGCCTTCGTCCAGCACGGCGGCGGCCTCCTGGTCCTCGCCGGTCCCCGGTGGAGTCCCTCCTATCTCGAAGGCACGCCCCTGGAGGCCATGCTCCCGGTCAGCCCCGGGGATCTCGCCCCACGCACCGACGGTCCTTTCCAGGCTCTGCCCGCGGACCTGGAGTTGCCCCCGGCCGTGACCCGCCTGGACCGCGACCCGCGGGCCAACGCCGCGATCTGGAAGGCCCTGCCCGCGCTCCTCTGGGTACGACCGGTGGAGAACCTGCGACCCGGCGCCCAGACCTGGCTCGTGGCCCGCACTCCGGACGGAGAGGATCTGATCCTGGCCGCCGGGGTCTTCGTCCCCGAGGGGCGCTGCGCCTGGCTCGGCACCGACGAGACCTGGCGCTGGCGGGATCCGGCGGGAGAGCGCTTCCTGTCCGTCTACTGGCGCGCGATGCTCCGCTACCTCGCCGCCGGGCGATTGCGCGGCGATCAAGGGGAAGTGCGCCTGGACCTGGACCGCAGCCGCGTGGAACTGGGCCAGTCGGTCCTGGTCGAAGCCCGTTTCCTCGGCGACGGCCACGCCGAGCTGGCCGCGGCCCCCAAGCTGCGCGTCGCGATCGAGGACTCCGAAGAAGGAGTGCGACTCGCGGCACTCCCCACCCAGCCCGGACACTTCCGCGGCCGGTTCCGCCCTTCGGCGCCGGGTCGCTACAACCTCCTCCTCACCGCCGACGGCAGCGCCGAGGGGGAGGTCCTGGCCGCCGCGCGGCTGCGCGTCACTCCGCCTTCCGCGGAAATGCGACTCACCTCGCAGGACCGGGACGACCTGACCCGGATCGCGGCCCTGACCGGCGGCGTGGTGGTGGACCTGGATCGCGCGGACGAACTCCTCGCCCGCCTCGACGGCCGCGAACGCCTCACCCGCACCCTGGCTTCCAGCGATCAGGGACTGGACGGCACCCCGGTCCTGATCCTCTTCCTGCTCCTCGCCGCGGGCGAGTGGCTCCTGCGCAAACGGAGCAATCTCTCATGAGTGGGTTCCTCCGGCCCCCGCGCCTCCTCGTCCCCGCCCTCCTCGCCGGGGCGGCGGTCCCGCTCACCGCCCAGACCCCGCCGCCGCTTCCCCAGGGAGTGACGATCCTCGAATCCCGGGATCTGCAAGCCACCCTCGCCGACGCGCGCCGTTTCCTGGCCCAGCGCAATTTCGCGGCCGCGATTTCCGCCCTCCAGGAGGTGCTGGATGCCGATCCCGCCTCCCTGGTCCGGGTCCGGGACGACGACCTCCTCTTCGCGGGAGCCGTGGAGCAGGCCCGGGCGCTGCTCGATGGGCTGCCCCCCGAAGCCGCCGCGGTCCGCGAGCGCAACGCCGGTTCGCGCGCCGCCGAAGCCCTGCGGCAGGCCCTGAACCCCCCGGACCTGGACCGCCTGCGCGAGATCCCGGTGCGCTACGCCGGCACCCGCGCGGCCCACGACGCCCGGGAAGCCCTGCGCCTCGTCCTCCTGGACCGGGGACTGCCCGAACGGGCCGCCGCGGGGCGCCCTCTCTCCGAACTCCTGCCTCCGAAGTGGTTGGCCGCCCTTCCCGCGCCGCTTCCGAGCGCGCCCCTGCTCGCCCCCTCCTACCACTCCCTCGACGACCCCCGGCTGCCCACGGTCCGCGGCTCGGGACTGCGGGAGCGCTGGCGGTACCTGTTCCAGAATCCTCCCCCTTTCGGCAGCGACGGCTTCCTCAACCACCGCGCCGCGATCGGCGGCGGGGTGGTCTACCTCACCGACTCCAAGGAGGTCGTGGCGCTGCGCATGGGTGACGGCTCGGTGCTGTGGCGTTACCCCGGTCCCGAGGGCTGGAAACGGTGGGATCCGCGCACTCCGAACGGCCGCCGCATGCTCTCCGCGCTCAGCGAGGGTTTCGATTCCTCGACCCTGATCGCCCCCGTGCTGGAGGACGGCGTGCTGCTCGCCGCCTTGCAGGAACCGTTGCTCCTCGGCCGCTCCGACGAGTATCGCAGCATCGCGGTACGCCATTACCTGCCCGGGCGGCGGCTCTACGCCTTCGAGGCCGCGAGCGGAAAGATCCTCTGGAAGCAGCAGGTTCCGTGGCTGGACGAGGGCCAACGGCAGGAGCCCCACGATCTGGTCGCCGCCCCGCCCGCCGCCGCCGCGGGCCGAGTCTTCGTGCCGGTCTACAGCGCCGCCGGAACCCTGGACCTCTCCCTGCTGGCCCTCGATCTCCACGACGGCCATCCCCTTTGGCGCACCTTCCTGGTCAGCGGTTCCCGGGAATCCAACCTCTTCGGCAACGTGCTCTCGGAACTGGCTTGCGCCCCACCCGCCGCCGACACGAGCCGGGTTCTGGTCTGCACCAATCTGGGCGCGGTCTGCGCCCTGAACGCCGCCACCGGGGCGGCCCTCTGGACCCGCCTCTACGAGCGCACCCACGTGCGCACCTTCCAGACCGGCTCCCTCAACGAACGCGAGGAATACCTGGTCAACCAACCCCCCGCCTACGACGGCGAGATCTTCCTGTGCGCGCCCACGGACAGCCGCGCGATGCTGGCCCTGGAGGCCGCCGACGGCGAACTCGTCACGGTCCTGGATGCCCAGCGCGCGGTCCGCGGTCAGCGTCCGACCTTGCGCAACCTGGTGGCCTTGCTGCCCGACGGCGCCTTCCTCAGCGGCACCCATGGTGCCTTCCTGGGCTTCCCGGGGCACGGCGGCATCGATCGACTGTCCTCGCCCACGACCTCCCGATCCAGCCTGCGCGCGCAGCAGCGGGCCGGAGCCCTGGCCCGCGGCGAGTTCCTGCTCCCCACTTCCCAGGGCATCCTGCGCGTGGATCCGCGCTCCTTCCATCCGATGGGTTCCTTGATCCCCTGGTCGGAGCGTTTCTTCGGCTCCGGCTCCCTGCAGGCGGCCCCGGGGATGGTCCTGGTCCTCAAACAGGGGGGGCTGATCGCCCTGGCCTCGGCCGAGGGTCTGGTGGAATCCCTGCCCCAACACGCGGATCCGGCCCAGCTCGCGGAAGTCCTGCCCCTGCTGGAGGGCACCCCGCTCGGTGACGATCCCGGGGCCGCGCTGCGGGTGGCGCGCAGCTGTGAACGACTCGCCACCGACGCCGCGAACCGGGAACAGAAGGAACGACTGCTGCTGCTGGCGGGACGCGCGCGTCTCGCCGCTGGACAGCCGGACGAGGCGGCGCAACACTTCCGGACCCTGCTGGACAGCCCTTCCCTGGACCGACGCCTGCAAGCCGCGGCGGGACTGGCCGACACCCTCGACGATTCCCGAAGCGATGTTCCCTCGATCGACCGCGCCCTGGCGGTACTCGGGGAAGCACCGGAAGGCGCGATGCTGGAACACGCCGGGCGCCGGGAAGCCGCCTCCGTGATCCGCGCGCGCCTGCGTTATCGCTATGCCGCGGCCCGTTCGAACCGCGAAGGCATGCGGCGGGCCCTGCTGGCCCTGCTCCTCGACCCCGCCGCCGACCGGGCGCGAGAGGACGGCGCCCCCGTCCCCGACTGGGCGACCGCACGGCTCGAGGAACTCCTCGCGAGCTCCCCCGAACAGCGCCGGGCGATGGAGGAAGACGCTCGCCGTGCGCTCGCCACCGGAGAACCGAGCGAACGCATCCTCCGGACCTACGCCGCGACCGACGCAGTCCGCGACTGGCTGGACGCGGCTGCGGGACGGCCCGACCTGAGTCGCGCCGAACGGGTGCGGATCGCCGCCCTCTTGCGCGACACCGGCGCGACTTCCGCGGCGGCCCGAAAGCTCCTGGACCCCCGGAAGCTGTTCGCGACCGCTCCGCTTCCCTCCCTGCCTCCGGATCTGGCCCCGGTGGCGGAGTTCGAACTCGGCTCGCTGCGCCTGGTCGCGGCCCATCGCGAGGGCGAGCCGTGGCTACTCCTGCAAGACGGCGCCGACGCGGTACTCGCCTCCGTCAACGGCGGCGGGGTCAACGAAATCGCCCGCCATGGACTGGATCCGAGCCGTTCCGAGCTGGACCTGCCCCCCAAGCTCGCGTACTTCTCCGCCTCCGGCGCCACGATCGTGGACCGGAAGCGCCTGGTCCGCCTGGGCTTCGACGGAAGCACCGAAACCATTCCTCTCCCGGGGCGGGCGGACGTCGCGGCCCTCCCCGAGCGCTGCGGGGACTTCCTGGCCCTGCTCTGCTCCGAGGGCCCGGACCGGGAGGTCCTGCAGCTCCGCGACCTGGAGAGCGGTCAACTCTTCTACCAGCATCGGCTGGCCATCTCCCCCTCCGAGGCGCAGCGGCTGCTCTTCGGGGACGACACCTTGACCCTGCTCCGCGGCTCGACCCCGGAAGCCTTGCGCTTCGACCCCCTGCGCCTCGGCCCGCCCCGGGCCCTGGCGCTCCCCCGCGCCCCGGACATCACGGATCTGGAGGCCTCGGTGCTGCGGGCCGACGGGTTGGAGCTGCCCGCCACCCACCAGGATCCCCCGGCGGTCGCGGTGGTGGAGGAACGAGGCAGTCGGCGCTTCCCGGTCCCTTCCCAGGCCTTGCTCAAACCCTTCGCCGCCCCCGGGGGCAGCGGCTGGCTGATGCGCCCCCTGATTCCGGGTCGCCAGGAGTTCCCCAATCCCGAGTTGGCCTGGCTTCCGGACGGCGCCGACGAGCCGGTGCTGCTGGCGATGACCCAACCGAAGATCCTCTTCCCGCAGGTCGCGGCCTATGGTCGCTTGCAGGAAGCTCTCTCCGGTACGGAGTTCCTCGCCATCCTCCGCGGTCCAGAGAACCAGGCCCTGATCCAGGCGTGGCGGCTGGGGGGATCCCCGCAGCCGCTGTGGAGTCTCCCGGTCGAAGGGGTGCCCTTCACCCGCGTGATCGAACGCCGCCTTCCCCGGCCCGCTCCGGCCGCCGACGGCTGGTTGCTGCCCCTGGTGGTCAGCCGGGGTTCGCAACGCAGCGCCGCCTTGGAATGCCTCTTGATCCAGCGGGATGGAGTCCTACGCGACCGCATCCGTTTGCCCGCGCCGCGACGCGGCGGCGACCTCGCGCTCTGGGTGGTCGGGAACAGCGCCCTGGTCCGCAGCGGGAACACGCTGCACCTGCTCGGAAGACGTCCATGATCCTCGCCGCCAGCGCTCTCCTCCTCTGTTGCCAAGGGACCGATGCTTCGGTGCTCTCCCCCGCGGGCCGCCGTGCCGCCGAGCGCGGACTCCGCTTCCTGGCCTCGCAACAACTTGCCGATGGCTCCTGGGCCGGAGACGTCGGCTACAAACGCGAACATGGCTATGCGGTCTGGAATCGCAATGCTTCCCACCTCGGCGTGACCGCGCTCTGCGGAATGGCCTTTCTCGCGGGCGGCAACGTCCCGGGACGAGGTCCCTACGGAAAGACCGTCGAAAGGGCCGTGGACGCGGTCCTCGCCCACGTACGCAGCGACGGTTACATCAGCGCCAACGAGACCCGCATGTATTCCCACGCCTTCGCGACCCTCTTCCTGGCCGAGATCTACGGGATGACCGGTCGCGACGACGCGCGGGAAGCCTTGCAGCGCGCGGTGGATCTGATCGTCGCCAGCCAGAACCGCGAGGGCGGGTGGCGCTACACCCCGCACAGCGCCGATGCCGACATGTCGGTCAGCGCTTGCCAGGTGATGGCCCTGCGGGCGGCCCGGAACATCGGGATCGAGGTACGCGCCGACACCATCGACCGCGCGGTCAAGTACGTGAAGGACAGCGCGGTGCGAGCAGGGGATCCCCACCCCCGCTACTACGCTCCCGACCCGGTCGGGTCCTTCCGCTACCAACCCAACTACGATTCGCGCGCGAGCTGGCCCCTGACCGCGGCGGGATTGGTGATCCTCGGAAACGCCGGGGTCTACGCCGACACCGATCTCGAACTCGGCCTGCGCTATCTGGAGAAGGACCTGGACAGCTTCTCCGACGATTGGGGACGCCGCGCGCACGGCCACTACTTCTTCTGGTACGGTCACTACTACGCGGTCCAGGCCTTCCACATGGCGGGAGGCAAACGGTGGCACGACTACTTCGCGACCGTGCAACGGGTGCTGCTCGCGATGCAACAGCGGGACGGATCCTGGCCCAACAGCACCGGCCCCGGCGCCAACTACGCCACCGCCACGGCCTGTCTGGTGTTGCAGATTCCCCGCGAGTACCTGCCGATCTTCGAACGCTGATGCCGTCCGACCCGCCTCCCGCCGTCTCCCAGGCCCTGCGCCGCTTGGAATCGCGGCTGCTCGCCGTGCTGCTGGCCTTCGGCCTGGGGCGCCTGTTGACGGCGGCTTGCGCCCTCCTGCTCGCTCTCTACGGGCTGGATCGCGCCTTCGCCCCGCCGCGAGCGGTACGCACGGTGCTCTTCCTGCTGGGGCTGGCGGTGCTGGCCTACCGGGCTTGGAAACGGCTCGGTCTCCCGCTGAGCCACCGCCCCGGCGCACGCGACCTGGCCGCCATTTGGGAACGGACCCGACCCACGCTCCAGGATCGGCTGGCGACCGCGGTGGAACTGCGCGAAGCGCCCCCCGGGGTGTCCCCGGCGCTGCTGGACGAAGTCCGGCGCCAGGCAGCCCAAGCCGCGGAGGACTTGCGTCACCGGGACGCGGTGCCCGCGGCTTCAACTTCAACGGCACGGCGGGTCTCTGGCGCCGCGCGGCGATCGAGGATGCTGGTGGTTGG
>CAYVRL010000083.1:0-7715 GCA_964454065.1 uncultured Planctomycetales bacterium
TCCCCCACCCGACCCACTTGCTGGGGAGGGGAAGAGGCCGCCGAGAGGAGGAGAAGGGGGAGGAGCAGGGACATGCGGGGCCGAGGGACGAGGGGTTGGAGCAATGACTACCCCTTCCAATATAAACCAACCGGGAGGGCGTTCAGGGGCGGGAGGAAGACGGTACGGCGTGGACCACCACCTCCCCGCCTCGCTCCCAGGTCTCTCGGCCATCCCGTGTCAGGCCGATGACCGGGTACTCGTTCCCGAGGACCTGAAGCAATCCGGCGTCGACCAGGGACTGGAGGAGTCCATCCACGACCTGGGCGGTTCGGCCCTTGAGGTGACCGCGGCTGCGAGGCCAGTCCGGCACCCCTCGGGCCCGCGATCCCCTGAGGATCGCGGTGAGCTTGCGCCGCCCGTAGCGGCCGTCGAGCTCCGCGACGCAACCCAACAACGCGAGGGCATCCTCCCTCTCCCGGCCCTCCAGAGTGCGCAGGGGCGGCCCACCGCCCCGGCATCGGTGGCAGGCGCCGCACCCAGTCCTCAGATCCCCGACCGCGGGATCCCCGAAATAGCCGAGGACCTGCCGCCACAGGCAACCGTTGCCGCGCACCGCTTCGTAGAAACGATGCAGGCGGCGGAGGGCCGCCGCCCGCGCTGCGGGATTTTCCGCCTGCTCCGCCAAGAAACTGCGGGTGCGATAATCGGCGCCGCGCCAGAGGAGGATCACTCGAGAGACTTGTCCATCGCGACCCGCGCGTCCCATTTCCTGATAGTAGTCCTCGAAGGAAGCGGGAAGGCTGATGTGGACCAGCAGTCGCAGATCGGGCTTGTCGATGCCCATGCCGAAGGCATTGGTGGCGACCAAGGCATCGATCCGATCGGCGAGGAAGAGGTCTTGGATCCGAGAACGATCTTCGCCTTCGCAACCGGCGTGGTAATACTCGACGCGCAAACCGGCGCCACGCAGGAAGCGCGCGGTCTCTTCACAAGCGACGCGGGTGGCGGCATAGACCAGGGCGGGGGCCCGGCCCTCCCGCCCCCGGATCAGCTCCAGCAGGCGAGCGCGGCGCTCTTCATCACTGGTGCTCCGTTCGGTGGCCAGTTCCAGATTGTCGCGAAAGAAACCGCGCACGAGGATCTCTGGATCCTCCATGCCCAGGGCCGCGCCCAGTTCGGCGCGCAGCTCGGGAGTCGCGGTAGCGGTGAAAGCGGCCCGGTAGGTCGGGGACAGGAAGGTCAGGAAGGGGCCGACGCGCAAGTAGGCCTCGCGGAACTCGTGGCCCCAGCGCAGCACGCAGTGGGCTTCGTCCACCGCGACGAAAGGCACCCGAACTCCGGCGAGCAAGTCCAGGAAACGTTCCGAATCCAGGCGCTCCGGGGAAACGTAGAGGAGTTTCAATCCGCCTCCCGAGAAAGCGCGTTCCGCCTCGGCCCGCTCGGCCGGGTTCTGGCTGCTGTTCAGGCTCGCGGCCGCGATACCCCGGGCGCGCAAGGCCGTGACTTGATCCCGCATCAGGGCGATCAGCGGTGAGATCACCAGGGACGTGCCCGGGAACAGCAACGCCGGAAGTTGATAACAGAGAGACTTTCCCCCACCGGTCGGCAGCACCGAGATCGTGGGCCGCCCCCGCAGGATGGAACGCAGCACTTCCGCCTGCCCGAGGCGGAACTCGTCGAAGCCGAAGCCCTGGCGCAACGCGGCGTAGACTTGGCCACGACGGTAGACCGGCAGGGAATCCGACATCGGGCGGGAGCATAGCGGAGAGCGAGGAATTCTCCTCGAATCCACGGTGCTCCCGCCCGCAAGCCGAATCGAAGGAGGGGCGGATCAGGCCTTCTTCTGCGCGGTCGAGGCCGCAATCACGTCCAGCAGGGTACCGGTATCGGGTTGGTCCGGCTGGTAGGGATTGCGGGGCTTCTCCTCCTTCTGGAGCCAAATCGCGGGCTTCCCATCCGGACCGAGATCGGAGCGGAAGGAACGCCAGGCAGGCCTTCCGGCACTCGGAAGCATCTTCAGTGCGGCCAGCATGGGCTCACCGAGGGCGGCGAAGGCCCGGCGCAGAGCGGGAAGGTCCTTCGCCCCCTGGACCTCAGCGGCCAGCTCGCCGAGTTGGTCCACCACCGATTTCCACGCTCCGGCCTGGTCCTTGCCGAGTTCGGCGGGATGGAGCGAGGCCAGGTGGGCCACCATCTTGGGGAAAGCGACGGCCTGCTTCAGCGCCACTTCCTCCGCGGATTCCGCGAGGGCTTGGTGGAGCTGTTCGTAGCCGACGAGGACACCGTCCAAGGGGTCCGCGAGAGTGCGCAAGAAGTTGACCAGATTCCAACGGCCCTCCTTGGGAATGCTGTCCTTGAAGGAAGGCATCGGGGAGCGCCCCGTACTGATCATCCAGTAGAGAGCACCATCGGTCTGATGTTGGACCTTCCAGGAAGGGAGATCCGCCGGTTTGACATCCAAGTCCTTGGAAGCGGGGCCGTCCCCCATGCCCGTCTGACCATGGCAAGAGGCGCACTCCTGGATGAACAACTTCCTGCCGGCGGCGATGGACTCCGGGGTGGCGGCCTGCGGGTTCTTCTTCCGCGCATGACGGGAGGGAACGCGCCAGGTGCTTCTGGGCTTGGCCCCCTGGGCAGCGGCGTGGAGGTCTCCGGCGAGGAGGGTACCGATGCCGAGCAGAAGGAACAGCGAAAGGTGGTGTCTCATGGTTTCCATGGGGTGGTGGCTACGCATTTCCCAGGACGAAGATGGCTTGTTTTCACTCCTCATCGTCCCAGTTCTGGAGGGTGATCAGGTAAGCGACGATCTGCGCAATGTCCTGATCGTTCAATCGCCCCCGCCAGGCGGGCATGTTCAAGGGAGGAGCCGGTCCCGAAGGATCCTTCTTCGATACGGTCCTCCCTTTCTTGATCAATTCGACGGTGTCGCGATAGAGAGATGCGGATTGATCCAGATCACCGGTATCGGGGAAGTCCTGAATGTCCGCGGGATCGATTCCCTGGGCAAGGGCCCGGGAAAAGGCCGCAGCCTCTTCGGGCTCGAACAACTCCAAACGTTCCGCGATCCCGTCGAGAGCGGGGACGAATCCCCCCGCGGAGTTGAAGTTGGGGATCCCTCCCTCGCCGCGGAAACCATGGCACATGAAGCAACCGACTCGCTCGAACAACCACTTCCCCCGCTTGATCGGATCGGAACCCGTGTAAGGAGGAAGAGTCCAGTAGCGCACGTCCTCCAGTCGAGGGCCAGAGGCGGTGGAAGCAGAGGATGGAGACTGGGCTGAGGCGACGGGAGGAGCTTCCGGGCCGTCCTCGGCCGGAAGGACCAGGATCTCACCGCGCATGTGATAGTGGGGGTCACCGCACTGCTCCGTACAGTAATAAGTAAAGGTCCCCGGTTCCTTGGGCACGACTTTGAAGGCGACGTCCTTGCCCGGGAGGACATCGATCGGGCCGATGCCGAGTTCGGGCGCATAGAAGGAATGGAGGACATCCGCACTCTGTAGCGCGAAATAGGCCGGTTGGCCGACGTACAGGACCGGACGTGCCGCCGGTAGCTGGCTCTGGGTCGCCATGGCCGAAACGGGCCCCCCGGACTCGGGACGGTCCGCCCAGACTCCAGCCAGGGAAACCCCGACGAGCATCACGTTCGTCGTGGGTCGACTCGACTTACAGGACAGGGGGAGAGCGGCAGTCAGGAGGAGGGCGAGGGACAGGACCATGCCCTTCCGGAACCGAGAGCCACCCACCCCCCAGCCGTGGGGAATCGGCGAGATTCCCCTACGGCCAGGGCTCGGGAAGTTGCTTTGCAAGGTGCCTAGTTACCTGCCTTGAGGAACTGTTCGATGGCCTCGGCTTCCTTCGCGGTGAGATCGGCGCGCACACGCATGTGCATGACCGCGACTTCCCACTCATCGTCGCTGAGGCTGCCCGGATCCCGGAAGTTGTGACACCGGTTACAGTTCTGCTCCCACATCTGCGCCTGTCCGGGAGCCGGAGCATCGCTGGCGCAAGAGGGCAGAGCGAAGAAGACGCCCAAGGCAAGGGAAACCAGGGCAAGAGTGCTCAGGAGTTTGGTCATGGTGTGGTTTCTCATCAGAGCTCAGAAGCCCAGGGAGACTTGGGCGAGGAAGGTGCTGGAAGTGGACTGTCCATCCACCTGGAGGCGGGAGATGGCAAGCTTGACTACGGTGGAGGCATTCAACCAATAGTCGATCCCCCAGGTCGTGCTGGTCTCATCGGCGGAATTCGGAGCGCCGCTGGGACGGTTGAACCAGTCGTAACGGAGGGCGAACTCCAGGTTCTGGAAGAGGTCCGAGGAAGCATGCGTCGGCCGGAAGCTGAGCATTCCATAACCCCCGTTCTTCCGGTTCGAGAAGGTCACGGCAGCGGGAGTGGTGGGAAAGTAGACCGCGTTTCCGACCTTGGAGCGCACGAATTCGCCGTCGAAGCGGAATCGTCCCACGCTTTCGAACTCCTTTTGGGCACTCAAATCCAGGCCCAACAGGTTGAAATCCATCGAGCTGCGATTGGTCGTCTCGCCAGAGACCTTGCCACTCATACCCGAGGCTCCCACCTCCAAGCCTGGGAAGGGTAGGTACCCGATCCGACCACCGATGGTCTTGTTCTGGTTGGTGTCCAGGCCCGTCTCGAAGTCGAGGTCGCCCGAATCGGAGGCGTTGGCCGTGCCATCTTTCAGGCTCGGACCATTCGAGACCCAGAAGGCGTAGTTGGCTCGCCCCACTCCGACCGGGACACCGCCGTGAGCCTGGATACCGACTTGATTCACGGGCACCAGGCCTCCGACCTCCCTCGCCATCAAGGGCTTGTCAGGCAGCCGGTTGATCCAAGTGGGATGGAAGCGCTTGTAGAACAGACCGAAGGGGGAGAGGAATTCACCCGCACTGAGAGTGAGCCAATCGCTGGCGAGGTAGCTCACCTGGGAGTATTCGAACTCGGTCACGCCTCCCAGCCCAAACTCCAGTTGGCCTTCGTAGAACAACTTGTCGGAGATCTTCCAGAGGAAGACCGGTGCGAACTCCGCAGCGAAACTCGAATCCGAGTCCGGTGGATCTCCATAGAACATCACTGCGGAGCCAGAGATCATGAACTTGGTGGTACCCGACTTGTCGACGTCCAATTGGGCGCGCAGAGCATCGAGTTCCTCCATGGCTTCGTCGAATTCCTGAACCGTAACGTATTGCTCCTGCCCCTCGTCCTCGGAGGGTTCTTGAGTACCGTCCTGCGCAAAGGCGGTACCCGCCATACCCCAAACGGGGAGGAGGGCGATCAGAGCAGTGGTGAGTCGGAGTTTCATCGGGGTCTTTCCACCAAGGGTGAAGGAAGACCGGTGGACACACGGTCTTCCCTGGGGGGTAAGGAACGTCAGGCACGAGCAAGTGCCGTGCCGAAAACGGACGGTGGCCCGGTCATGTTCGTATATGCACTGCTCGAATAGACTTGGATCCGTTTCCGGATCCCGGCAGGAGAAGGAACTGCGCCATCGCTGAGACACCCGACCCCCTCTCCGGACGGCCACGAAGCACGCTAAGGCCTTACGAGGAAACAGCAAATCACGATTGCTACAATAGTGCCCAGGCTGCTTCCCCATTCTCACGAACGAGACACTCCCGGTCGGGAAGGGGAACGGCCCTGGGATGTCGAACACCGCCACACCCTCGGACTCCCCCCCCTCAGGACTCAACGCCGCCACGGCCCGGACCACCACCTTGGTCCTTCTGGTCCTGCTGGCGACCGAGTCCTACCTCGCCTCCTCCGCCGGTCTGGGGGAGCATCCGGGCCTGGCCGTCTGGCGTTCGGCCGAACTTTGGGGAGCTTCCATCTGCTTGATCGTCGCGACCCTCTGGACGGGTTTTCGCGGACATCCCGCCCTCTTTCCATCCGTCCACGGAAACCGTCCCGAGAACCCTTCTCTTTCGCTCCTCCGTCTTGCCCGTTGGCTGCTCTGGATGCGTTGGCTGGCCTGTGCGATCGGCACCATCGTCGTCCTCCATTCCATCGAAGTCTTCCACCTCCTCGATCAGGATCTGCTCACGCCGATCTTGGCTTGCCTCCTGGTCCTCGCCGTGGCGAATCTGGCCTTCGAGCGCTGGCTGGAGCTCCAGCCCCAGAAGGTCGACCGGCAAGTGCGGGTCCAAATGGCCACGGACCTGATTCTCCTGACAGCCATGATCCATTTCTCCGGGGGAGTGGAGAACCCCTTGTCCCTCCTCTACCTGTGCCATGTCATCATCTCGGGGATCCTCCTTTCACGACGCACTTGCTATTTGGTGGCCACCATTTCCTTCTTCCTCTTCGCGGGTACCGTCGGCCTGGAATACCAGGACTGGATTCGTCACTACGATCTCAAGCTGCTCCCTCATTCGCTGATCGCGAATCAGATCCCGCACCGGTTCCATCCCGCCCACTTCCCTCCCTATGTCGTTTCTCGATTGCTCTTGCAGTTGGTCTTTCTCGTAATCGTCGGATATTTCATCACGACGATCATGGGCAGATTGCGCAGCCAGGAGCGGGCTGCGCGGGACCTGGCGCATCGCGAATCCGAGTCCAGAAAGCGCCTCGAAAGCGTGGTGGAGACGGCTGGGGCCGGTCTGCGTTTGTTGGACGAGAACCTCCGCCCGCTATGGACCAACCAACGATTCAGGGACTGGAATCGCGAATCCGCACGGACTCTGGAGACCGCGGCGGCGACCCTGAAGGACGGGAGAACCAGGATCACCAAGCACTACCATCAAGTGGTGGGGCGGAGTTCGTTCTTCGAAATGGCCACGACCGCCATGCTCGACCAGGACGGAATCCCTTATCGAGTCGTTCAGCTCCTTCAAGACGTCAGCGCACAGCGAGCAGCGGAGGCGGAGGCCCTTCGTTCCGCGAAGCTGGCCGTCGTCGGCAAGGTCGCCAGCAGCATCGGCCATGAAATCATCAACCCGGTGAGCATCCTGGCAGGCCGACTTCGCTTGCTGCTCAAACGCCGTTCCGAGGAGGGGAAGGACCTGAGAACGGAACTCCAGACCATGATCGAACTCACGGATCGCATCACCACGATCATCCGCACCATGCTCGGCCATGTTCGGGCGGGCAAGGACCGCCACGAGGCGATCAGGCTCGACGAGATCTTCGAGAACACCATGCTACTCGTCGATTCGGCCGCCCAGCGAAAAGGGGTCGCCGTTCACCCCCTCTTCGAAGCCAACGTCCCCCCGGTCTGTGGTCAACCCGCGGAAATCGAACAGGTCATGCTCAATCTGGTCCTCAATGCCATCGACGCCTCCCCCAAGGGCTCCGAGATCGAAATCGAAGGTCGGACGGTACGAGCCCAGGATGGCCACTGCTGGCTCCAACTGTCGGTCGAGGATTCCGGACCCGGAGTTCCCCCACCGCTCCGGGAACAGATCTTCGAGCCCTTCTTCACCACCAAACGAAACGGGGAAGGGACTGGTCTGGGACTCTCGATCTGCCGACGCATCGTCGAGGAGCACGGCGGCAGGATTCGAGTAACCGACGGAAGAGTGGGAGCGAGGTTCGAAATGGAACTCCCCTGCGCCGCCGCCGAGGAGGTCCTCGGAACATGAACCCGCAGCGGATCCTGATCATCGATGACGAAGTGGGCATGCTGGATCTGTGCCGGGACAGTTTGGCGGACCTCCCGGATGTCGTCGTCGAAACCTATTCCGACAGTCGCCAAGCCCTCGAGCGGATTCGCAACGAAAGCTTCG
>CAYVRL010000084.1:0-7655 GCA_964454065.1 uncultured Planctomycetales bacterium
AACCCCTGGTGATCGTGGGAGGAAGCGATCGTCGAGTCTTCGCCGAATCCGGAATCCCACTCCCGAAGAACGCCAAGCTCGCGGGTCGTCTCAGCGACGGAGAACTCCGCTATCTCTACGAGAACGCTCTGGGTCTCCTCTTCCCCTCCCACTACGAGGGCTTCGGCCTCCCCCCCCTGGAGGCCATGGCCCTCGGCTGCCCCGTCATCTGCAGCGACCGCAGCGCGCTGCCGGAAGTGGGAGGAGAATCGGTGCTCTATTGCGATCCGTCCGACGAAGCGGACATCGCGCGCAAGATCGTGCGCCTGGTGGAAGATCCACCTCTGAGACAAACCCTGAGCGGTCTGGGACGCGCTCAAGCCAACCGCTTCACGTGGCGCAAGAGCGCCGAACTCCTCTGGGACGCACTGCGCCCCGCACTGGAGGATCAACGTGGAGTGGGTCGCTGACGGGAAAGCGTGTCCGTCAGGTCCACGACCGGCAAGCCCTCGGGAGGGGTGTAGGAGAAACGGCCTTCGGGAAAGCTCTTGGGGAAATGAAGGTTGCTCATCTTCAAGGAAATGACGACTTTCTGACCGTCGCCGATTTCGCTGGAGAGAGGAAAACCCGTGTCGGGGTCGAGGACCACTCGGAAGTGGGTCATTCGCGCGGGTTCCGTGGACCCCGTGTCCTTGGCGAAATCGGGGCTGATCGTACCGGTCAATACCACCCCCGAATCCTTGCGTTCGACATGGAGATCCCGATAGTAGCGCTCGAACAGACCGCGCATCTGGGTAACGGGATCCTGGGCACTGCCGCCCAGCGAAGAGGAGGCGAGGCCGTTCAAGGCTCGCAACTGTTCCAATTGGTCCAGTGAGACCCTCTGGACCTGCCGAAAGGCCTGGCCCGAGAAAGGATTCGGAGCTTCCACTTCCATCCAGAGCGTCGTGCCGTCCGCAACCGATAGGATCGAAATCCGTTGCGGTTCGGAGTTCATCTCGCTGCTGACCTCCACTTGCGAAACCGAGCGGAAGTGGAATCCGTCCAGCATCTCCATATGGCCAGTCGTGACCGTCCTACGATCGAGGGCCGCCATCTCGGTGGTCATGTGCAAGTCGTACTCGACCGGTTTCCCGGCCAGGGCGGCCATCTTGTCGAGCCAGGGCGCGGCGAGCGCGGAGCCGTCCTCCTGCGCGGCACTCCGCGGGAGATCCGTCGCTTGGGCTGCGGCCGAAAGGGCGCGAGGAGTCCAGAGGCAAAGGCCCAAGAGGGCGAAGACCACCCCACGCATCATTCCTTCCCCTTCTTGCTGGTGGCAGACGCCCTTTCCGGATCGTGGAACTTCAGGTTCTCCGCCCCCTCGAACTGGAAGAGCTCCGGATCCACCTCTTCGGGAACGACGAAATGGACCGCCGAGTAGGTATTCTTGGCGATCGTCTTCATGTTGCTGTTCACTTTCCAACTTCTCGGGAAAGCGGTCTTCGGGTCCAGCTCGGCCACCAAACGGTTGGGAATCCCCCCCCGGAACTGGGGAACCAAGCGCACCTTGGCATCCTCGGTGTAGAGGGCTTTGAGGACGACCTTGTCGGGACCGACCTCGACCGATTCCAGGGTGGTATCCTCCAAGGCGGCGAGGAGCTGACTCACCGGGTCCAGGGCCGGCGGCTTCTTCTTCCCAACCTCGTGTTCGTGGGCTTCGACGAGCGACTGTTTCCGTACCTGTCCCTCGGGGAGGTCGGGACCGATCGCCGCCATCCACAAGGTCTTGCCATCCGCGAGATTGAGCAAGTCCGTCTCCGCGGCCTTTCCCTTCCATGCCGGGCTGGTGGCTCGAAGATGGAGCGCAATGCGGAAATGGTCTCGGTCCAAGAACAACAGGTGCCCCTTCGAGACCCGGGTCTCATGATTGAGAACGATCAGTTTGGTGAAATCCGCTTCGACCGGTTTCTCGGCGATGGCCTGGAGTTTGGCGACCCAAGCCTCGGGTTTGTCCTGAGCTCGGGCCGGGGCCGCGCACAGCAGCACCGCACCCGCGGCGAAGGCAGGAAGGAGCCGATGGCTCGCCATGTTCAGAACTCCCCGTCGTCGGAATCGTCGCCCGCCTGTTGATTGGCCATCTGGGCGCGGATCATCGGGGTCAAATCCATCACCATCGTTCCCTTGGGAGGAGTGTAGGTGAAACTGGCCGGGTCCATGTCCTCGGGGAAAGCGATATGGGTCGTGTGCAGACTCAAGGACTGCTGATCCCCCATCTTGGCGGCGATGACCTTGGGGAAACCGGTCTGCGTGTCCAGATCGATATGGAGATCCATGTCCCCGGAAGCTTCCTTCCCGAGCATCTCACTCATGTCGAACGCGATGCGAGTCGTCTTGGCATCGACGGTGGACTCCGTGTGCTTGATCCCCCCGAGCTTCTCGATGGCTTCCTTCAAGGAACTGGCGTTCCCCATATCGCCGAGCTTGATGGGCATCTGGCCGGAGTCGGCCATCTCCTCGAAGAGATCGAGGGAGAGCTTCAAGATCTGGGTGCCTTGGGAGGACCCGATCTCCGCGTAGAGATCGTCCCCGTCGGCGACGACCTTGATGGAACCATCCTGGGGGCTGGCATCTTCTTCCATCCCTTCCTTGGCCTTCATCTGGATTTCCACCTTGAACATCCGAGGCTGGAAGAAGGAAACCTGGCCATGACCGGAAAGATTGGATCCTGGGGAAGCCACGTCGAAGACCAGATCGCAACTCCAGGGCTGCTGAATGGTCTCGGCGGCCCGACCGAGGATCCCCAAGGTCTCCGCGGCAACCGTACCGGGGGCTTCGTCCTGGGCATGGAGCGGTGCTGCGCAGAGGAAGAGGGGGAGGAGGAAGAGGTGTTTGGACTTCATCGGGTCGTGGGCTGGAGGAACACGCATTCTAAGCGCTCCGGAGCATCCGAGTACGGCTGGGGAAGGTGTGGACGAGGACTTTTCCCAGCCAGGAATCCGCTTTTCCTCAGCTCCAGAGGGCGAGAGACAGCCAAACCACCTGGAAAACGGCCAGCCAGAGCTTGAGCAGGCGACCGAGCAGGGTGCCGAGGAAGGCACCGAAGCCGATCTTGAGGCTGCGGCTCCCGGAGCGCCGGGAAAACCGCCACTCGAAGAGCGCGGCTCCCGCGAAGGAACCCAGGGCGGCCCCGAAGAGCGTGCCAAGCGGGGGAACCACCGGGGTCAACAGGACCGCGCCCGCGATCCCACCGAGGAAAGCGCCCCACAAGCCGGTTCGGCCTGCTCCCGTTCCCTTCGCGATCCCCAGCGAACTCAGGAACTCGGCCAGTTCCGCCACGGCACCGGCAGCGGCCAGGATCCAGAAATCCGTCCAGGAGGCACCGAGGAAGGGGGCCGCGACCGCGAGCAAGGCGATGAGCAGATTCCCCGGCAAGCCGAAGGGAATCAGGGCCACTGCTCCCAGAGCGGCGAGGGAGAGGAGGATTCGTCCCAGGGAAAGGAGGGCGACGGACATCCGGTGCTTGGTGGGAATCTCGGGGAAGACCTTCCTGATCAATCCCGAAAGTCACTATCCCCCTGGGTGTAGTACCAGGCCGCGGGATCCACCAGGGCCCGGAAATGCCGCTCCTCGATTCCAGCGACTTCCGGCCCCCTGGGCATCACCGAAACGACCACTTGATCCGGGGGAACGCGGTCGGTGGGAGCCGCCCCGGGCAAGGCGCGCAAGGCCCCCTCTCCTTCCGAGTCCTTGGCCACCGCGAAGTGGAGGAAGTCGCATCCCCGGGCCGCCGCATCCTGGCAAGCACGCGCCAGCAACGCGGTTCCCAAGGGCAGATCTCCGGCGCAGAGGAAGTCCAGGACGGTGGCCAATCGCACCCCTTCCTGGTCCCACTCACGGTAGACCAGGTATCCCGCGGGCCGACCCGCCCGGCGAGCCAGCCAGATCCGGTGTTCGGCGAAGGGGTTGCGCCGATATCGCCATTCCAGGGCGGCCGCGTCCCGGTAGGCGATCACGGGATAGTGGTCCTTCGAGGACTCCCAGAGCTCGTCGAATTCCGGGCCGAATCCACGAGGGGACTCGAACTCCAGATCACCGGGGTGGGGAACGCGCGGGGGGCGTGCGCAAAGCGGGTCGACCAGTTTCGCGGCGAGACCGGACCAGGACCCGATTCGTTTCCGCAACCCCGCCCGCAAGCTCAAACGGCGTTCCCAGGTGATGAGCAACAGATGGTCGTTGTAGTGGAAGAGCCGTCGGCCGATCCGTAAAGCCGCCTCCGTGAGTTGTCCGCCATAGCCGAAGGGAACTCCGCGCGCGAAACATTGCGCCGCGGTTCCCCCGACGATCCGCCGATAGGTCTTGATCCCCCCCCGCGCTTCCTCCGCGACCGCGGTCTCGGCACTCTCGATCAAGGGAATGCGTTGCCCCAACACATGGAAGTAGCGCAGCACCCCGCAGTTTCCCCCGACCACGCGGCCGCTCTCCTTGTCCACGGCGAAACAACCCACGCCGGGGCTGATCGGAGCCGAAAAATATTTCCAGCGGAATTGTTCCACGGTCCTCCGCGTTCCGAACACTCGGTTGTAGAAAGCCACCACTTCCTCCACGGGGGCTTCGATCAGGCCGACGAAACACTTGTCTCCGGCGTCTCCGAGCGGTAGACCCGGAGCGGTATACTTCGCGAGATCCATGGTTGGCGTGTGGTTCTTGCTGGGAGTCGTCTCCTTGGCTTCGGCCGTGGTCGGCGCCCTACGTTCCGCCCACGAAGCTTGGATGGGCCACTGGTCGAGAACCGGGGATTCCATCCTCTTCTGGCTCCGTTGGGCGGAGGATCCGGGGGGCCGCCGCTTGGTGGAGGCCGCGTTCCTGGGCCTCATTGTGGTGTCGCTGGCCGCCCTCGGGAAACGCAATCTGCCGCTGCGGCTCCTCCGGATGCTGCTGCGCTCCCTGGACCGCGCCTCCCTGGCGGTTCCGGCGCTCCTCCTCGCCCTCCTTCCCCACGCAGTGCGAGCGGTATTCCATCCCGATGCGAGTGGGCGGCCCAACCTGGTCGTGGTGCTGCTCGACACGGTCCGCCACGACGAAGTCGGCTGGGGTGGATCCTCGCGCCCCACCACTCCCCGGCTCGATCGCCTCGCGGCCAAGGGGCGGGTCTTCACGCAGGCGATCGCCCAGGCATCTTGGACCAAACCTTCCACTGGATCGCTCTTGACCGGCTTGACTCCCAGCCACCATCTCGCGGTAGGGCGCCCCACCTTGAACTGGTATCCGGATCTTCCCCCCGAGCGCCGCACCCTCGCCGAGGCGCTGGCCTCCGCGGGCTGGTTCACCGCGGCGGTTTCCACCAACCCGAACATCGGTTCCGCTTTCGGTTTCACCCAGGGCTTCTTCCGCTTCCACGAAGACACGCGGCTGGCTGCTTCCGGAGCGATTCGAGTTGCCCAAGAAGAACTCTCGGAGGCGGGGAAGCGGCCCTTCTTCCTCTACTTGCACCTCAACGACGCCCACTACCCATACACTCCGCCCCCGAGTACGCGGGGAATGTTCGATCGGGATCCCACTCCCGCGCAACTCGACGGTGCCTCCGAGGCTCGCTTCCGTCGCGGTGAACCGGTCTTCGACCATCGGGATCTCGTCCACTTGAAGGCTGCCCATGAAGAGGAGATCCGCTCCCTGGACGAAGAGGTGGGTTCCTTCTTGAGCGACTTGCTGAGCCAGCACCCCAACACCATCGCGGTAGTCCTCGCCGATCACGGCGAAGAGTTCCTCGAACACGGGGATCTCGGCCACGGGCACACGCTCTACGACGAACTCTTGCGCGTACCATTGATGTTCTGCTGGGGTGGAGCGGTCCACCTCCCCTCCGGACGCAGCGACGAGCAGGTCCGAGTGATCGACGTTCTCCCGACCCTGCTGGATCTCCTCGGACTCCATTGGCCCGAGGGCGCCGAAGAGCTCGACGGGCGGAGCCTGCTCCCCCTCTTCGAGGGCCGCCCCGATCCACCCCGCCCCGCGTTCGCGGAAACGGATTCCCCCGGTAGCCCTCGCTCCGGTCGTACCGGTCCACTGCGGGCCTGGCGCACTCCAGGGTGGAAGCTGATCCTGACCGATCCCTGGTCCCCCCAAGCCGGTCGAAGCTGGCTCTTCGACCTCTCCAGCGATCCTGGCGAGCACGCGAACCTCGCCGCCCAGCACCCCCGGCAACTCTCCGACCTGCGCGGCGCCCTGGAAGCCAGCGGCTGGTTGATCCACAAGGCTCCCCTGGTCACGGATCGGGCTCAGCTCCCGGAGGATTTGGGAGCCTCCCTCGCTGCCCTCGGTTACGCGGACGATGTGACCGGACCGGATTCTCCACCGAGTTTCGCGCCCGGAGCGGTCCCTTGGGTCCAGGACCCAGTCATGAACAAGGAATGATGCGGTTTTCGCATGATTCCATGGCCATTTTTTGAATTTTTTGGCGTTTCTTGGCGGTCTGCGCCATACTTTTTCGCTTTTTTGCAGTTTTTTGCTCGCACTCTTGCTATTCTTCCCACCATGAACCCTCCGCCCTCATCCCTCGTCGTCGGTTCGGACGCCCCCGCCCGTCGGGCCGAGAACCTGAATCGTGAGCAGATCCTCGCGGACATGGAGGAACGCGAAGTTCGCTTCCTGCGCCTGCAGTTCACCGACGTCACCGGCCACAACAAGAACGTCGAGGTTCCCGCCAGCCAGTTCGAGAAGGCCCTGGCCGGAGAAGTCATGTTCGATGGTTCCTCGATCGAGGGCTTCACTCGGATCGAGGAATCCGACATGTTGCTGGTGCCGGATCTCTCCACCTATCGGATCGACCCCTGGCCCTCCGAGGGCATGGGCTGGGTGGATCACGGGCGCGTCGCTCACGTCCTCTGCGACATCCACAACCCCGACGGATCTCCCTTCGAGGGCTGCCCGCGAGGCACCTTGAAACGGATGTGCGAAGAGGCGAGGGAACTCGGCCTGGCGATGAACTGCGGTCCCGAAGCGGAGTTCTTCCTCTTCCTCCGCTCCGAGGACGGCACGGCGACCACCGAAACCCAGGATTCTGCCGGTTACTTCGACCTCGCTCCTCTGGACCTCGGCGAAGCATGCCGCCGCGAGATCGTGATCGCCTTGGAAGCCCTGGGCTTCGAGATCGAAGCCGCCCACCACGAAGTCGCACCGGGACAGCACGAGATCGACTTCAAGTACGGCGATGCCCTGGACACCGCCGACAAACTCAGTACTTTCCGCTGGGTGGTCCGCAAGGTCGCGCGCGACATGGGTCTGCATGCCACGTTCATGCCCAAGCCGATCTACGGCCAGAACGGTTCGGGAATGCACGTCCACCAGTCCCTGTTCCGTGGCAAGGAGAATGCTTTCTACGACGCCGACTCTCCGGACGGGGTCTCCGACACCATGCGGCATTACATCGGTGGGATCCTGAAGCACGCTCGGGCTCTGGTCGCCGTGACCAATCCCACCGTGAACTCCTTCAAGCGGCTGGTCCCCGGTTTCGAGGCCCCGACCCACCTGGCCTGGTCGATGAGCAACCGTTCCCCGCTGATCCGGGTTCCCGCGCGCCGCGGACTCGGCACCCGCTGCGAATTGCGCATGCCGGATCCCTCCTGCAATCCCTACTTGGCCTTCACTTGCATGCTCGCCGCTGGTCTGGACGGAATCCGGAACGGGATCGAGCCCTACGA
>CAYVRL010000085.1:0-7619 GCA_964454065.1 uncultured Planctomycetales bacterium
GCGCAGCACCGGGCGTTCCGGGAGGCGCTTCAGGTCGAAACTGCGACGCAGCCACAGGTCCGGGGTGGACCAGGGAGTGCGGAGGACCGTGCCCGGGATCCCCGGACTGCCGAAACCCGCCGCACCGGTGGCCCAGTCCGCGTCCTCGGCGGTCGGGACCATCCAATCCCCGCGAGGGGTGGAGGTACGGAAGCGCCACTCCGGGGCTTGGGTTTCGGCGGTGGGAAGGATGACTCCGAGGGGAGGAAGGGGACGATCCAGCAGCCGCCGCAAGGCCGCGAGGCGAGCGGCGGAGACCTTCGCCACCGCCCGGTCGTAACTCCACAGCCCGTTGGATTCCCCCTCCACGTCGGTGAGTTGGGTGTAGATCGCGACGGACAGACCGGACTCGATCGAGGGACGGAGGCGACGCCACAGGAGTTCCAGGCCGAGGGCGAGTTCCTCGCGTCCACCCAGGTCACGGTAGCTCCAGCTTCGCTTCGGCGACCACTGGTGGCCCGGAACCGGCCATCCCAGCCCACCGAACTCCCCGAGGACGCGGATCCGGTCCTTCCGGCCCGACTCGTCCCGCCACGGGCCGCCCGGTCCCGGATAGCGGTGTCGATCCAGGACCTGGCCGCCGCCGTGGTCGCTCCAGCCGCTGGCCTGGTCCAGGAGCCGGGAGGGATCGCTCTCGGACACGAAGTCGCTCAATCCAGCGGTGTCGTGTTGTCCCCATCCTTCATTGAAGAGGGTCCAAGCGATGATCGAGGGGTGAGCGCCGCGCCCGGCCAGGAGAGCGGCGAGTTCACCCCGAAAGCCTTCCGCGACGCTCCGGGGGAACTCCAGATCCCGTTCCGGTGCGGCCGGGGCGAAACCGCTGCCGCTCGGCATGTCCTGCCAGACCAGGAGTCCCAGGTGATCGCAGATCCAGTACCAGCGGTCCGGTTCGACTTTCACGTGCTTGCGGATCAGATCGAAACCGGCGTCCTTGACCCAGCGCAGTTCGGAGCGCATGGCCTCCTCGCTGGGGGCGGTGTAGAGACCGGCGGGCCACCATCCTTGATCCAGCACCCCGAGCAGGAAGCGCGGACGCCCGTTCAAGGCCAGGACCGGGCCGTGGACAGAGCTTTGGATCTGGATCTTGCGCAGGGCAAGTTCGCTCTGGACCCGGTCCACCGTGCGCGCCCCCCGCTGCAACCGCACTTCCAAGGGGTACAGCCACGGATCCTCGGGACTCCAGAGGTGGGGGGCGGGAAAGTGCAACGAGATGCTGGCCATTCCGCGCGGACCCGGGACTCCCTCCACCGGCGCTCGGCCCAGGATGGCTTCGCCCTCCGGACCGCGAACTCGAACTTCCACCCTGTCGCCCGCCCAGGCCGATTCCACCCCGACCTCGAGGCGACAGTCGCCCTCGGAGAGCCGGTAGTCTCGCACCGCAACCGTGGTGATCGAGGCCTCCGGGAGTGGTTCCAGCCAGACCGTCTGCCAGATTCCTCCTACCGCGTGGTACCAGATCCCCTTCGCTTCCAGGACCTGTTTGCCGCGTGGTTGCGCTCCCTGATCGGTGGGATCCTCGATCGCGAGCAGCAGTTCCTGCTCCGCCCCGTTGGGGCCGCGGAGTGCTTCGTCGAGGAGGAAGGAGAAGCCGTCGTAGCCGCCCCGATGTTCCCCCAGGAGGTGTCCGTTCAGCCAGACCCGAGTGGACCAGTCCACTGCCCCGAAGTTCAGCCGAAGTCTGCGTCCGCGCCAGGCCGGGGGAACGCGGAAGAAGCAGCGATACCAAAGTCGTTCGCCGGGGTGGAGAGTTCGGCCGACTCCGGAGAGGGAGGATTCCACCGGGTAGGGAACCAGGATCTTTCCCTGCCACCGGGTGGGGAGGGATGGGGTTTTCGGCTGGATCGTGTAATCCCAGAGGCCGTTCAGGGACTTCCAGTCCGGGCGCCGAAGCAGGGGCCGCGGGTACTGAGGCCAGGGGTTCCTCGGGTCGACGTCCCGTGCCCAGGGGGAGGACAGCCTCGCCTGGATCGGCCGCCAACGGAGCTCCGGGGAGGGCGGAGAGCCGGTGCGGACTTGCGCGCAGCCCCAAGTCGCCAGGCTGCCGGAGATCGCCAGGAGGAAAACGGGCCAGCGCATGGGCGGAAGCCTAGCATCGGCCCACCGAGGAACCGGAACGAGAATAGGGGAGGCGGGATTCGAACCCGCGCTGGAGGGATTTTAAGTCCCCTGCCTCTGCCACTGGGCTACTCCCCCTCGCCGGAATCGTAGCGCCGCCCGATGATGCACGCCGTGAAGCAACCCGCCGCTCGTCTCGCCTTCTTCTTGGGAGCCTCCTTCGTCTCCTGCGGGATCGCCTTGGATGCCTGGCACGCCCATGGCCTGGCCGACGGCCTCTCCGCGGCCGACGACCTGGCCGTGGGGCGGGCGATCTTCCAGCAGGAACTGGCTGGCCTGGCCCTGGTTGCCCTCGGATTGCTGGATCGCCGCGGGTGGGCCACTTGGCTCTGTCTGTTGGCTTTCCTCGCCGGCCCCTTGCTCTTCAGCCTCTCCATCTATCTCGAGAAGGTGGGCGGGGTGGAGGGGACGACCGTGGTGGCTCCATTCGGCGGTAGCTCGCAAATCCTTGGCTGGCTGCTGCTCGGCTTCTTGGGTCTGCGCTCCGCGGGGAGGGAACCTTGAGACGGGCCGGCGGAGGGATGGAGCCGGCACCCAGATTCGAACTGGGGGTGAGGGATTTGCAATCCCTTGCCTTACCACTTGGCTATGCCGGCTCACTCACGCCTGGAAGACGCGGCACTTTAAGGGGTATCGAGGGCCCTGTCCAGCCTTGAGCGGTCCGCCCTGGATCGAACTCTCCCTGCTCGCGGTGGGTCCTTTCCCCTTTCTCGCCGGGCGTCGCAGCGGGATGGCGGTCCTGTTGCTCCTGGCTTCCCTGGCTCTCTTCCGAGGAGAACCCCTCGGGGGACTGGGACACGCGCTGCTGATCCCTTTCCTGACCGGTTCCTTGCTCCACCGCCCGGGCACGGGAGGCCGCTGGCGGCTGGCGGTGCTGTGTGCCTGGACCGCCCTCTTCTTGCTCCCCTGGTGGCTCCCCGGCTTGTCCCGGGATCTGCTCGGTGGGGAGGGGCCCCCCCTCGGCTGGACCTGGGGATGGTGGCCGGGTGCCGGTCTGGCCGGAAGCGGCTGGGATCCCAGTCTTTCACCGCCCCTCTATGGGAATTGGGCTTCGGCGACGCCACTCTCCGGAGTTTCGACGGTCCTCTACGACCTACTCTACGCGAGTTCGGCCGCCCTCCTATACTTCGGTCGCCGGGGATCCCCCCAGGATCCTCGCAAGTGATGAAGCGACGCATCTACTGCACCGTTCCGCAGGCTCTGATCAAGGAGCCGATCCTCTTCCATTTGGGGCAACGCTTCCAAGTGGTCCCCAACCTGCGCGGAGCCAGCGTGACCGAGGAAATCGCCGTCCTGACCTTGGAACTCGAGGGAGAGGAGGACCGCCTCGACGCCGCGGTTGCCTACCTGGTCGAGCAAGGGGTGGAGGTCGAGGATCTGAACGGCCAGTCACCTCACGGCGGCAAGTAGCGGGCGTCGGCTCATTCGTCGAACTCGTCCACTCCGGGGCTGACGGTGGTAGGAGCGGCTTTCTTCTTGGCCGCCTTGGCGTCGAGTTTCTTCGCGAAACCCTCCCACTGCTTGTCGTCCACCGAGAACTTGGTGAGCCAGAAATTGTACCAGTTGGCGGCGACGCGCTGATCGAAGACGACCGCGGCGGCCCACTCGTCGGAACCCGGTTGCAGACGATCGATGGACTTCCAACCGAGGTTGGTGCCATGCCCGATCTCCACGATGAGGTTGTTCAAGCTGCTGGCCAGACGGATCCCGTCGGGATCGCTCCAGTCGGTTCGGAGCATGCCGTTGACGATCGCGGGAAAAGCGCTGCGGCCAGCGGCCACCAAGCGCCGCCCCGCCCGGTTGGACTGCGCCCCGGCGTCTTCCAGGAAGAGTTCGAGGTCGTCGTTGACGTCCTTCCATTCGGCGTCGTCGGTCCCGGACCACTTCTGCGCCGGGGTGACTCGATCCAGATGGACCAGGGCGGGATCGGTCACTCCCCGCAGGTCGATTCTCTGGCCAGGCTCCGGAAGTACGAAAGGCGCGGAGTCGGCCGGACTGGGTTGAGAGGGTGCTGCGGAAGCACTCGCCACCTTGGCAATGGTCGCAGCCTTCTTCTTGGCGGCTTCCTTGGCGGCTTTCTTGGCCGCGGCCCGGGCCGCAGCCTCTTCCGCCTGTTTGGCCGCGGCTTCCTCCGCGGCGGCCTGGGCGGCGGCCCGCTTCTGCGCGGCTTCTTCCGCCGCAGCCTGCAATTCGGCGTTCTTCTTGGCTTGGGCCTGGGTCAGGTACCAGATCCCGCCTCCGATCAAGGCCAAAGCGACCACCGAGACCAGCACCATGACCGGAGAAGGCCCCTTCTTGGTGTGCGGGTGTTCGTGCGTGGGGGAGGCTTCGCGGGATTTCGAAGAGCCCGTCCTGGGTGAGCGCTGGCCACGGCTTGGACGCTTGGGAGCGGGGCGCCCCGCGGGCCGAGGGCGTTTCGGACTGGGCGGAGCCGCCTGGGGGGCGGCGGGGCTCGAGGCGGCCTGCTGAGCCCTCCGTTGGGCTTCCTTCTTGGCCTTCAAGCGAGCGATCAGTTCCGCCCCCTTGTCTTTCTTCTTCGGCGTTTCGGCTTCCGGAAGGGGGGCCGTGGGCTTCGGGGAGGACCTCCGAGGAGGATCCGCGGCCGCCGGGGCCTGGGGGCGGGGCGGGGCGGGCTTCCGCGGCGGGGCGGGCTTCCGCGGCGGAGCCACCGGTTTCGCGGGCCGCGGCGGGGCGGGCTTCCGCGGAGGCGCGGGTTGGGTGAGCCTGGAGCGATCCACCGGGGCAGCCTTCTTCGGCCGTTCCGCGTTCTCCTTGCTCTTCCCCAAGGGAGTGGCCTGCAAACCCGATTCCGGTTCGGGGGACGCGAGGGGGGGAATGACGACGACGCCGCCGCATTTCCGGCAGCGGACCTTGGTCGCGGTCACGGTGTCGGGGATGTTCCCGTACTGCGCGCCGCAGGAAGTGCAAGTGCCGATCCGATCGCTCATGGCTGGACTCCTTGGGGAGGGCAGCATTCTAGCCGCCGCGCCGATGGCGAGTCCGGCCCGCCGGTTCCTCCTCGGGAGGCGGCATCCCGGACGCGTCCCGCCAGGCGGCCCAGTTCTTGCCCCAGTGCGCCCACCAACCAAACCAGGATTCGACCGTCTGCTTCTGCTTCTGGAGGATCAGAGCCGGGTCACCGGATTCCAGACTCGCCAAGGGAAAGGCGGAAGTGCGGAAGCTCACGGATTGCAGGAGGGCATCGAGACCAGCCAAGGCTTCGGTGTGCTCGGGGCTCCCGTCCACGGGGACCTCGGCCAGGCGATTGAGCAGGAAGGGAACGCAGCTCGGAGCGAGGCGGGCCAGTTCCCGGCGCGCGGCCCGGGAGGCGAGGCCGTTCTCGGCCAGCGCCTCCTCGATCAATTCTTCGATGTGGGATGCGGTGGCCGGGGAGGTATCGGGAGGCAGGGGGACTTTCTGGATGGTGCCCCGGAACATCCGTCCTCCTCCTTCGGTGGCCACGAAAGTCCGCTGTTCGGCGCTCTTCGCCTCGGCGGCAGCGGCCCGCGCGCTTTCTTCGGTCGCCACCCGCCTCTCGGCCGCCAGGTCGCGAACCCGGTAAGCGCGGAGCAACCAGGAGCCCGCTTCCGCGGGCGCGAGCTGGAACTCCCAGGCACGGTCCGGGTCGCTGCTCCGGCTGAGGAGGAGGAGCACCCCCCCATCCTCCAGCTCCGAGGCGCTTGCGCGATCGACGGCGGCGGGATCGAAGGTGAGCAAACCCGGGTCGGCCTCGAGACGTCCTTGCAACCGTTCCGCGAAAGCGTCTTGCTTCTCGGTGGAGAGAGCCGTCCAGCGGGGGGACTCGGGAGGAGCAGCTCGTCGATACCACTCCGGGAGATCGAGTTGGTTCCGGAACAGGATCGGATTCCCGACTCGGAGCCCTTGCATCAAGCGAACCAAGGTCCGCATGGCCGGGTGGTGGAGGGGGTCCTCCGCCGGGGCGGTCCCAGGGTCGCTGGGCGCGGGCGCGGAGGGGGTGGCAACGGGCGCTGGGGGAGGAGCGGCGGACTGGTTGCGCAGGAAGAACCAGACCAGCCCGCTGATCACCAAAGCCACGAGCAGTACCACCGGGAGGGTGGGATCGAAGCGTTTGGGGCGACTCCGGCGGCCGCGAATCGCCCGTTGGTCCCGGCGGTCGGCGGGAACGATGGGGTGGAAGCGGGCTCCGCAGGCAGGGCAGGCGACCTTGGCCCGGGCGAGGCCATCCGGTAGCCTGAGGATCTTCCCGCAGGAAGGACAATGGGTTTCGGTGCTCATCGGGGCACTGCCCAGGATAGCCTTCCGCGGAGGTCAGGAATCGTGTCGAAATCCTTCCGTCTGGTCAGCGACTTCCAACCCCGCGGCGACCAGCCTCGGGCCATCGAGGAGCTTGCCGCCGCCTTCCGCAACCCCTCCGCCCGGCGAGTGTTGCTCGGCGTGACCGGTTCCGGGAAGACCTTCACTCTGGCCAAGCTGGTGGAACGGTTGCAAGTTCCGACCCTGGTGATCGCTCCCAACAAGACCTTGGCGGGACAACTCTACGGTGAACTGCGCGGTTTCTTCCCCGACAACGCGGTCGAGTACTTCGTTTCCTACTACGATTACTACCAACCCGAGGCCTATCTTCCCGCCACCGATGTCTACATCGAGAAAGACGCCCGGATCAATGAGCAAATCGACCGGATGCGGAATGCTGCCACCGCGAGCCTGCTTGCCCGTCGGGACGTGATCGTGGTCGCGAGCGTTTCCTGTATCTACGGTTTGGGCGATCCGGAAACCTATCGTGGGTTGTCCTTGCGGGTGCGGCGGGGAGATCCTCTGTCGCGCGAGGAGTTGATCCGGGGATTGGTGCGCACGCAACATCGGCGCGGGGAGAGCGGCTTCGGTCCGGGTAGTTTCCGGGCCCGGGGCGCGGCCGTGGAAGTGTGGCCGGTCGCGGAGGAGGATCGCTTCCTGGCCATCGAATTGGGCGGGGAACGGGTGGAGGCCATACTCCGCTGTGACCCCTTGACCGGCGAGGTCGTGGAGGAGCTGGAGGAAATCTTGATCTACCCGGTCGGCCATTACGTACAGCCCGAAGAACGGCTTCCCGGGGCGATGGAGGCCATCCGCAGGGAACTGGCTCAGCGGGTCGGAGAGCTGCGCCGGGCGGGTCGGGATCTAGCCGCCGAGCGTTTGGAGCGGCGGGTGGGCGCCGATTTGGAAGATCTGGAAGAATTGGGTCACTGCTCGGGAATTGAAAACTATTCGCGGCACCTGGAAGGACGGGCTCCTGGTCAACCTCCCTTCACGTTGCTCAACTATTTCCCCAAATCCTTCTTGTGCGTACTCGACGAAAGCCATGTGAGCTTGCCCCAACTGTATGGAATGGTGCGCAGCGACCGAGCCCGGAAGCGGAATCTCGTGGACTATGGTTTCCGCTTGCCGTCGGCCGTGGACAATCGTCCCTTGGATCGTGAGGAGTTCGAAGGCATGCTCGGTCGAGT
>CAYVRL010000086.1:0-7570 GCA_964454065.1 uncultured Planctomycetales bacterium
GGCGCTCTTCTCAGGCACGATGTACCCCATCCCAGTCCAACGGACTCCCCTCGTACACCGGATCACCCTCCTCCAGCACCAGCAAGCGCTGGAAACGTTCCAGGTATTTCACTTCTCCCAGAGTGATCAGACAAGCGGTCCCCCGCGCCTCCAGATAGTCCAGGATCCCCAGGCACTGCGCATCCTCCAGATCCCGAAAGGGCTCGTCGAGGAGCAGCAGGGATGCTGGGGCCAGTAAGACCCTCGCGAGGTCCAAACATCGCTTCTCCCGACGCGACAACTCTCCAGAAGACACCTTCGTCGCCAATCCCTGCGGCAGGCGCCGCAACACCTCCGCAGCCCCCGTCATCTCCAACACGTCCCGGCCCTTCAGGGAAGCGGCGGAACCACCGAGTCCCAGGAACTGGCCCAGATCCTGGCGCAACCAGGCAGGTTGCTCGGGAAAGAACGCGACTCGGCCATACAGAGCGGAGGCTGGGGTCTTATTGAGCTTCACGTCGTCCCAGTTGAGTTTGCCGGAATCCAAGGCCAGCATCGAGCCCGCCACCGCGAGCAAGGTACTCTTTCCCGCCCCCGGGCCGCCATACACGGCGAGCCGTTCCCCGGGTTGGATTCGCAGATCCAAGGGCCCGAGGCGCGGACGTGCCTTGGGCCCGACGCGCACTTTCTTGAAAACGAGTGCTCCGCTGAGAGCGGGCAAACTGCCGGAGGCCACTGCACTCTTGTTGGCAGCGCGGATCAAGCGCTCCAGCCTGTTTGCACAAGCCATCATCTTTCCGAAACGAGAACCCTGTCGGCTCAGACGAACCGCGGGACGGTGCAGGTCGAGTAGATACATGAAGAAGAGCAGGACTCCGTCGGGAGCGAGGCGGCCACTCTTCATGCCGTGAAAAGCAACCACCAAACTGATCACCGCCGCGACTCCCATCACGGCTTGGGCGCTGACCGTGACTCGGCCTTGTATTCTCACCACGGTGGCCTCGTGTTCTCCGCTGGAGTAATTCACCTTTGCGAATTTGGAGTCCTTTTGACATTCGCTCAGCGCCTCTTGAATCCGGGTCGCCAGTTTTCCTTCTTTCTTGCGCAGCTTCAAGTAGTGATCGTAAAGGAACTCCGCCCCAAAAAGGGTGATCCCGAATACCAGAATACCTGCCACCACGACGATGCTCCCCAGAACCAGATCGATATTCAACAGAACGATCGCCACCCCAATGAAGAGAATTCCATTGGTCATCACATGGGTCATGAAACCTTTCATGCCCGCCTTCAGACGCGCGGTATCCCCCACCAAGCGCGCCACCATGTCCCCGGTACTCACACTCAGAGAGCGGGGATCGATGCGATTGGCGGCTCGAAAGGCCTCCGCGCGGACATCGCGGACCCAAGCGATGGCGAACCGCGCCACGTGAACCCTTTGGAACAGATCCGAGAGCCCCAAGCCGAGGACCACGAGCATGAACAGACCACCGACCAACCAAGGGTTCACCGCCGCGATTTGCTCATGGTGTCGCGCGGCATGGGCGGCCTGCTTCAGCCAGGGCTTGAGCATCTCCTTGATCGGCCAAGGAAAGGCAAGGTGGAACCCGACGAACAGGAAGGAACCAAGAACGGCCTTCCAGAATTCTCTCCGATGGCGACGCGCGAAGGGCCGGAAAGCCAGCCAGATCCGCCACCACCGGGCGCGCCGCTTGCGATCCGCTGCCTTTCGCTCCCGGTAACGAGTTCGCCAAGAACGGCGGGAAGGCCGCTCAACCATCCAACCACCTCTCCAATCCGTCTCCGAGCACCCGGGTGGCGAGACCTGCGGAACGCGCCACCGCCGCCGGCCATTCAGGACCCAGAGTACGCAGTGCTGAAATCTTGCCGCGCAGGATCACCGCCGCCGCAAAGTGCCAGGCCAAGCGCCGCCGATCCAACTCCGGGCCACCCGCGGAGGAATACCCACGGAGCAGGCTGCGGCTCTCGGCGGCCATGGTCCCCTCGCCCGGCTCGTGGCACCCCTCTGCATAGGCCATGTGTGCGAGCAAGCGCCCGATATCGAAGCAGGGGTCCCCCAAGGTGAGGTCGTCCCAATCCACGATCCCCACCTGGTCCGATGCGACAAGGATTTGATCTCCGAAAAGATTGGCGTGGATGGGCACGGCCTCATAGGACTCGACTTCCCCCAATCTTTGTTCCAACTCCTTGGCCAGGGCTTGCAGCTTCGGGGCGAGATCGGGCAAGGCGAGGCAGAGGTCCTGACTGCCTCGTTGCAACGCCTGGAACTCGACCTCGGGCGCCCAGGCATCCTCCGCGAGCCCGGACGGCGAACGGTGCAGGCTGGCGAGAGCGGTGCCGACCCTCTCCCAGACCTCCTCGGCCCCGGCGGCGAAGGAGGAGGTCAGGCGCTCCCCAGGAAGTTCCGCGAGGAAGAGTGCCCTCCGTTTGCTGCTCCTGGCGCGGAGGGCCGGGACATCGAAAGCAAGGCGTCCGGCGCGGAGAGCGGCGAGTACCCCTTGCTGACGAGCCAAGGCGGAGGGGAAATCGGCCTTCCCGAAGGCCTTGATGTAGAGGCCCGGAAGTTCGGGGGCGGGACTCGGAATGCGGAGCAGAACCCGTTTCCTGGGCACGTAACGGACCAGCTCGAGGAGTCCGGGGCGGTAGTGTTCCGCATAGCCATCGAGTCCCTTGAGCCTGAGCAGGCGGAGGAAGAGTTCCGGGTCGAGGAAGGTCGCGAGCTTGCGCAGGCGTGGTCCATTCGGCAGGGAAAAAGCCACGGCGTTGGCTTCCTCGACCACGAAGACCGGTGGACCCGCACTGGGCAGCACGGGTTTCTGAAGATAAGCCGCTCTCCGATGCAGCGCCGATTCCTCCTCGGGGTAGACCTGAAGGTACACGAATTGCCGGAGAGGATCCGCCTGGGGATCGACGGAACGGACCGCAAGCTCTAGAACCAACCGAGCGGCGGCAAAGGGCCGATAGTGAACCCGGAGGATCCGTGCGGAGAGGACCGGATCCTCGATGAGCGGGTTCCAGGCCCTCCACGCCCGATCCAAGGAGGAACGCAGCCGTTGGGGATCCTGCAGCAACTCCACGGCCTTCCGCACCGGGTCCGCGGCGGGCTTCGGGTGGATGCCTCGAGGAGTATCCTTCACCAATCCAGGTGGAAACGGAATTGGAAGATCCCGGCATTCCCGAAGCTCTCGAGATCCGCCACCCCGTAGTTGACCTGGAAGCGGAGGTTCTCGGAGAGGTACCAATTGAAGCCCACGGAGAGGATCCGCGCCTCGCCGCCGTAGATCCCGGAATCGTCCAGGTTGATCTGGCTGTAGCGGAGAGCCGCCTCGAGCGCCCCCATCCCGCCTTCTTTCTTTCGCCCTCGATACGGGTGATCTGGAGCCACCCCACCGAATGCGCCCTTGGACCTCTTGTACTGGCGATGCTCCCCGGTCAACACGTAGGAGGCCTGCGCATAGAGAGCAAGGAAAGTGGGAGAGGGAGAGCCCATGGTTCCATACACCTCGGCCCGGGTGATCTCCCCCTGCACGGACGCGGGACCGAGGACCATCGCCGCTTCCACGTTCATCAAGCGGTTTCCACCCGCGGGAAACAAGCCGGTATCCACCAACTTCGGCGCCAGATGGGACTCGGGTCTGGAACGATAACGAATCGTGTTGTTGTCGGGGTTCCGGAAACTGATCGCGCCACCGACGTGAACGAGACGGGAGCCGCCCTTCTCCCAGTAGGGAAGCCAGGTCCCGCGCGCGGTGAACGCGAATTCCCTCCCCGAACCCTGGTCGGAGCCAAAGGCGTTCGTATCCGTCTGGCGAAAGATGCCCGCCGCCCAGGTGCCGCGTTTGTGACCCCAGACGTTCTGGAGTGTCACTCCGACGTTGCGGCCCGGAGAGAGCCCGGTCAAAACGGACCGCTCCATGAAGGTCAGGGAACTGGCACCGGTCAGGGATTCCAAGCTGAAGGGCTCCTTGAAATGGCCCAGCTTCACGGCGCCGACCCAGGGAAGGTCCCCGATCTTCAGGAAGAGGTCCCGAAAACCCGTCCCCTTGTCCTGGAAATCGAACGAAGCCTTGAAGTCCATCCAGTCGTCATAGGTCCCCGAGAGGGTGAAGCGGGCGCGCCGGAACTCCGTCCCGTCCTGGAAGGGCCCCGAGAAGGCCTCGACGTCCCGGTCGGCCCGATAGAAAGCCCAGTCATTCTCCAGTTTGCCGTGGATTCCGACCTGAAAGAGGGAGTCGGAGGAGACGAAACCGATCCCTTGGAAACCGGTCCGCGCGAGGGGTCGATCCGGAACGGAATCCACGACCGGAACGTGGCCGTCCTCCTGGGGGGGAAGCGGCGCGACGGCGAGGAGTAGCGGCAACAGCGAAAGCATGTCCTGGGAACGGACGGGAGCCGAGGTGCCGGAGGGGTTGCGGGGATTCTAGCGATCCTCGGCAGGGAATTGGGCGCGGCGCCCCCCTACCCAGACGGCATCCACCCGCCCCGCACCATCCAGCGCGGCGAGATCCGCCCGGTAACCGACGGCGAGAATACCGCGGTCGCCCAACAGTCGACCAGGGTTTTCGCAGCCGACCCGGAGGGCCTCGGCCCAGCTCAGATCCCCTGCCACCACCCGAGCCCGGAGCATCTCGGGGAGAGTGCGTAGGCTTCCTGCGAGGCCACCGGAGGGGGTACGGGCCACTCCATTCCTGGCCTCCAACGGCAAACCTCCCGAACGGAATCGCCCTTGCCCGGTTCCGGTCGCCGAGAGACTATCACTGACCCCGCAAAGAGCCTCGTCCAGGGTGGAGGCATGGGCCAGGAGCTTCAAGGTCCGGGGAGCGAGATGGACTCCATCGGGGATCACCGTGACCCAGTCCGCCCGCCCGCTCAGCGCGAAACCGATCGGACCGGGCTCCCGCGCGCGCAAGGGAAGGCAGCGGTTGCCGAGATGGGTCATGGCCAGCGGCCCCAAGGCGGCGAGAGCCGCGCAATCCGCGAAGCCCGCCGAGGTGTGGCCGATCGAGGGCAGGACACCCGCCTCCGAGAAGGCCATCCCCGCTTCCAGGGCGCCGGGAAGTTCCGGGGCCAGGGTACACAAGGCCAACCACCCACCGCAGGCCTCGATCAGACGCCGCGCCGCCGAACTGGAGGGACGACGCAAAGCGCGCGCGGGCAGGGCTCCGGCCATTTCCGGCGCGAGGAAGGGCCCCTCCAAGTGCCATCCCGGAACCTGGGCGCGGACCCGCCCCCGCATCGCCTTCCATTTCGACCAACGTCGGGCGCAGCCCCGGAGTCCTCGGAGGGCCGCGGGATAGATTCCCGGGAAAACGGTCGTCACCCCAGCCGCGGCAAGCGCTCGGGTCATCCGGTCCAGCGCGGCGGGGCTTCCCGTGCTGGCGTCCACTCCGGCACAACCGTGCATCAGAGCGTCCACGAAGCCGGGAACGACCCGCTGCTCGTCGAGATCCCGCAGTCGACCCGCCCAGCGACGTGGTGGCCGCCCCAGACCGAGGCCTGAGATCTTGCCCTGCTCCCAGAGCAACCAACCCCGGCGAAAACGCCCATCCAACCACAACCGAGCACGGAGACCCTTCATGCCTCGTCTCGCGGTGCGTGCCACCAGTAGAGGGAACTGCTCCCATAGTCGCGCCGTTCCAAGCCGGGCAAACGATCCCGTTCCCCCGAAGTGAGGATCCCGCAGGGAGTATGGACCACCGCGGCCCCACCCGGACGCAACTCTCCGGCGAGCCGACAGAACAGACTCCATACCCCGGCCCGACCCGGACCGCGGAAGGCCGCATAGGGCGGATCGTAGAAGATCAGATCGGGCGCTGGAGGATTCCGATCCAGGAAGTGCCGGGCGTCCACGCGCACGAAATCGAAGCGCTCCAAATAGCCCAGGGAGGTGGCATTCTCGCGGAGCTGACGCAGTGCCCGGGGATGCCGTTCCACCGCGACGACCCGCGCGGCCCCCCGCGACAAGGCCTCGAAGCCGAGTACTCCGCTGCCCGCGTAGACATCCCAGACCAAGGCCCCGGGGATCAGGTCCCGGAGATGATCCATCACGGCCTGGCGCGCCCTTTCCACCAAAGGACGAGTGGCCCGGACCGCGGGTACTCTCAACTTACGGCCCCGGTGTTCCCCGGCGGTGATCCGCAGCACGGCTCTAGAATACGCCCCGCCATGCCCCGGCTCCATGTCAACATCGATCACGTTGCTACCGTCCGGCAGGCCCGCCGTGGCGCCAGTCCCGATCCGGTCGCCGCGGCAGTCCTCTGCGAACTCGCCGGTGCCGACGGAATCACGGTCCACCTCCGCGAGGACCGGCGCCACATCCAGGACCGCGACTTGCGCTTGCTGCGTGAAACGGTCCAGAGTTCCTTGAACATGGAGATGGCGCTCAACGAGGAAATGGTCGGTATCGCTTGCGAGCTGAAGCCGGATGAAGTTTGTTTGGTACCCGAGAAGCGCCAGGAGTTGACGACCGAAGGCGGTCTGGATGCCGAGGGCCGGATCGAGGGCTTGCGTGAACAAATCCCACGCCTCCAGGGCGTCGGCATTCTGGTCAGTCTCTTCCTCGACCCCATCCCCGAGGCCATCGAAGTCGCGGCCCAGACCGGTGCCGACTTCATCGAATTGCACACCGGCCGCTACGCCAATGGTCGGGGGGCGGACCGGGAAGCCGAACTCAAGCGCCTGGAAACCGCGGCCCGCTATGCTCACGAACTCGGTCTTCGGGTGAACGCAGGCCACGGATTGGATTACCGCAACGTACAGCCGGTCGCGGCCCTCCCCTTTCTCGAAGAACTGAACATCGGCCACGCCATCGTCGCCCGTTCGGTGTTGGTTGGTTTGGAACGTGCGGTAGGCGAAATGTTGGAATGCATCCTCGGAGCGGCACCGACCGCTGAATGAGCACCCCGACCACACTCTATGTCAACGCTCGTTTCCTGGACGAGCCTGTGACTGGAGTACAACGCTGGGCAAGTGCGATCCTTTCCCAGTTCGATTCCTTTCTGGAAGAGGGACGTATCGACCCCGAGCGCTGGAAGATCGTTTTGCTCGCTCCGCGTTCCGGACATCCCATCGGCCCATTCCGGCACCTCGAGCTGCGCCGTGCTGGAGTCCTACGCTCTCATCTCTGGGAACAGGTAGTCCTGCCGCGGCTGGCCCGTGGCCCCCTTCTGAATCTCAAGAACACCGCGCCTCTCCGGCATCCTTGGACTGCCCTCCAGTTACATGACGCAGCGGTCTTCGCCTCGCCGGAGGGCTACTCCCGGGCATTCCTGGCCTGGTATCGCTTTCTGGTCCCACGAGTGGCGCGACGGGCCAAGGTCCTGACCACTCTATCCCGGCACGGTGCGGAAGAGATTTCCCGGTGGACCGGCATCCCGGTGGAACGATTCACCATTCTCGGCTGCGGTCACGAGCACATCTTCGCATGCGAGGCCGACCCGACGGCTTTCCGTCGCCTCGGACTGCGCAAGAATCAATACCTGCTCGCGGTCAGTAGCCTCAACCCCAACAAGAATTTCGCGGCTGCGGCCAACGCCATGCGGAGGGCCGACCTCGATGACAAACCCCTGGTGAT
>CAYVRL010000087.1:0-7547 GCA_964454065.1 uncultured Planctomycetales bacterium
GTCTTCGGACCCGTGACCTACAATCCCTTCCAGCGTCTGAGTTTCGGCATGCTGGACCGCGGGCAGGAGCGGGTTCGGAACATGAACCTTCGAGCCAGTTCCAAGGAGTGGAAGCTTCCCCAACCCGAAGTCGAAATCCAGGGCGACACGGTCTTCCACGCCGAGGTTCGGACTCTCCAGCCCGGTTACGAATACGTGGTCAAGGTTCGTATCGCCAAGGATGCCCCTCTCGGACCGCACAACGCCGTCCTCCTGGTTCGCTACCCGGAGGACTCCGGGATCGATCCCTTCCAAATCCCCGTGAAAGCCCTGGTCAGGGACCGCCGCTGATGTTCCCTCGTCTCTCCACGCGACTCTTCCTGTCTTCCTGCCTCTGCGTACTCGGGGCCTGCAGCCCCGGCAGCGGCGGGTCCACCTCCGAGGCCCCGGCCGCGACCGGGACCGCCCCGGTCCCCGGCGCCGAGCGAGCCGTGCATGACCGGGCGGAGAGCGCCGGGGCGCAGACCCCCTCTTCCGCCGCGGAAGGCCCGATGGCCCCGCAACCGCAGGAGGCCTCCCCTTCCCGGAGTGCTCCTCCTCCGATCATCACTCGGGATCCCACGCATTCCCGGAGTTCCATCCTCTTCCCGAAGAGGAAGATCGATTTCGGTACCCTCTACCAGCAGGACGTCCGCAAGGCCGAATTCGAGTTCACCTTGGATGGGCCCGACGACGTCGTGATCACGGAGCTGCTGCCGAGCTGCGGTTGCACCGGTGCGCGACTCGTTGTCGAGGGCAAACCCTGGGAGATCGGCAAACCCATTCCCGCCGGTTCCAAGGGCGCGGTGGAAGCCACCTTCGAAAGCCAGAACTTCAAGGCGGACAAGTCCTCGACCATCAAGGTCCGGGGGAACGCGCAGAACCTCCCCAGCCAACTGCTCCTGAAGGCCTACATCAAACCTCTCTTCGAAGTCCTTCCCCGAATGGCTCGCTTCGACGATCTCCTGGAACGGAAGTTGCGCAGGAACCCGAATCCGACCCGGATCCTGAAGGTCACGGGTTCGCGGCCCTTCGAGATCGTCCGCTGGGAAGGTCTGCCCGACTGGGCCACGGTGGAAGACTTCCAACAGGAACCCGCTCCCGATGGGGAAGGAGAGGTCCACAGTCTTCGGGTGGGCCTGAAACCGGACATTGCGGTGGGTCGACAATCCGCCGTCGTGCGCGGGATCACCAAGAACGGCAAGGAAGTCGCCTTCCAGATCTTCGCAGGGATCTACGGGCGCGCTCGCTACTTCCCCGAGCGGATCCCCCCCTTCCAGATCCAGCAACAAGGTTCCCAGGTGACCCGCAAGATGATCATCCAGGCCACCGCCGATTGGTTGGGGATACCCGAACCGGAGGTCCGCTACGAGGGGGATCCGGCCTTCGACCTGGTCTTCGATGAATTGAAGCCCCAGCAGCGCTACTCGGTCGAGATCCTGCTCAAGGACGATGCCGCACTGGGGCGTCATACCGGCAAGGTCCTGGTGACCTGGCCTCCCGACTCGGGGATCGAGGCCAAGGAGTTTCCCGTGTCCGTCCTGATCCGCCGCCGCCCTTGAGGAGCCGTCTCGGCGCCATCCTGCTCGAGCAGGGAGCCATCAGCGAGGACCAGCTCCGCGCCGCGCTCGCGCAACAGGAGAACCGTTCCATTCCTCTGGGGCGCGCGCTCCTGGAACTGGGGGCGGTGGACGAGGACACCCTCGCCCGTGCCCTGGCCCGGCAAGCGCGGCTTCCCTTCGTGAACTTGGCGGGTCGCAAGGCTCCGGCACGCCTCTGCGAATTGCTCGACGCGGGGGTGGCCTGGGAACACCGGGTGCTTCCGGTGGCGGAGCAGGGCGAAGCTCTGGTCGTGGCCGTGGACGACCCCGCCAAGGCGGTGGTCCTGGATACCCTCCAGTTCCTGCTCGACCGGGAGATCCGGCTCGCGATGGCTGCTCCGGCGGCCCTGGAGGCGGCCCTGGTCCAGGCCTACGGTCCTCCTCCGGGGAGCGAAGCGGTTCCGGAGGAAGGGGAGGGTTCCGCCGATCCCGAGGAGGCCCCGGTGGTCCGTCTGGTTCACCGTCTCTTCGAGGAGGCGGTGAACCAACGCGCCTCGGATATCCATATCGAGCCTTTCGCCGACCGGGTCCGCATCCGCTACAGAGTGGATGGGCGGCTGCGGATCGCCGCCGAACACCCGGCGGATCTCCATCCGCCGCTGCTCTCCCATCTGAAGGTGAGCGCCGGTCTGGACATCGCCGAGAAACGCAAACCCCAGGACGGCCGGATCGAATACCGGGCTGCGGGTCGGGAACTGGACGTGCGGACGTCCATCCTGCCCACGAACCACGGAGAGAGCTGCGTGATGCGCTTGCTCGACCGCAAGGCCAATCTGCTCTCCCTCTCGGATCTGGGGATGAGTCCCGCGGCCTTGCAGTGGTTCCAGCGGGTGATCGAACGCCCCAACGGCATCTTCCTGGTCACCGGGCCGACCGGCTCCGGCAAGACGACCACCCTCTATGCGGCCCTGCAGACCTTGAATCGCTCGGACCGGAAGATCCTCACCGTCGAGGATCCGGTGGAATACCGGATTCCCGGGCTGAATCAGGTCCAGGTCCATCCTCGGATCGGTTTGGATTTCTCCCGGGTGTTGCGGGCCTTCCTCCGCCAGGCTCCGAACATCGTGCTGGTCGGCGAGATTCGGGATCGTGAAACCGCCGAGGTCGCGATCCAGGCCTCGCTGACCGGTCACCTGGTGTTCAGTACCGTCCACACCAATGACGCACCCAGCGCCGTCACCCGACTGCTGGACATGGGCGTGCCGCCCTTCCTGATCGCGACTTCCCTGCAAGGGGTGCTGGCGCAGCGCCTGGTTCGTCGGCTTTGCCCCGAGTGTTCCGTGGAAGAGGAAGCCACTGCCCTGGAACGGCGCGTGTTGGGTCTGTCGAAGGGGGCGCGGCTGCGCCATCCCCGCGGCTGCCGCGCCTGCCGTCGGAGTGGTTACCGGGGCCGTCTCGGAGTCTTCGAGTGGCTGGAAATGGACGAAGAACTCCGGGAGATGCTCTTCCATTTGCAGAATCCGAACGAATTCCGGCGCCGCGCCGCGGCCAGTGGCGCTTGGCGACCCATGGCCGAGGATGCCGCCGAGAAGGCGCGCGCCGGCCTGACCTCGGTGAACGAACTCCTCCGCGCCACCCGCATCGAGCCCGTTTCCGAAGCCGCCTCCTCCGATCTCCCGGCGACCTCCGCCCAGGATGGTACCCCATGACCGAAGTCCAATCTGGAACCCGTCTCGATCTGTGGCTCAAGGCCATCGCCAAGAACGATGCCTCGGACCTCCACGTCGGTTTCAATCGCCCTCCGATGATGCGCATCTCGGGCGAGTTGCAAGCTCTCGAGGACACCCGTTTGACCGCGGAGGAACTCGAGCAGATGGCCTTCGAGATCACCCCGGCCTACCGCCGGGAGGAACTCCGTAGCAGCGGCACCACCGACTTCGCCCTCACCCATGACGGGGACCGCTACCGCTTCAGCGTCTTCCGACAAAAGGGCACCTATGCCCTGGTGGCCCGGCGGATTCCCCAGGATCGTCTGAGTTTCGAACAGATCGGCGCGCCGCCGGTCCTACGGGCGCTCGCCCACCTGCCGCGGGGCCTGATCCTGGTCACCGGCCCCACCGGCTCGGGCAAGACCACCACTCTCGCCGCCTTGGTCCACGAAGTGAATCTCTCCCGGAGTTGTCACATCGTGACGTTGGAGGATCCGATCGAGTTCTATCACGAGTCCATCAAGGCGGTGATCACCCAGCGGGAGATCGGCGAGGACGTCCCTGGTTTCGGGGAGGCCCTGCGCCGGGTCCTGCGCCAGGATCCAGATGTGATCCTGCTCGGTGAAATGCGCGACCTCGAGACCACCTCGGCCGCGATCACCGCCGCCGAAACGGGCCATCTGGTCATGGGCACCGTCCATACCACTGGGGCCGCACGCACCATGGATCGTCTGATCGACCAGTATCCGCGCGAGCAACAGGAGCAGGTCCGTTCCCAGCTCGCGGTCTCCCTGCAGGCGGTGGTCTCCCAGGTGTTGCTGCCCCGTGCCGACGGTCGGGGGCGGGTCGCCGCCTTCGAGATCATGCTCCGCAACTCCGCGATCGAAAACCATATCCGCAAGGGCGAGACCTTCAAGATCCCCTCGGTGATGCAGACCCAGAAACGGATCGGCATGCAACTCCTCGACGAACACTTGTTGGAGCTGGTTCGGGCGGGAACGATCACCCAGGAAGTGGCTCTGAACTTCGCGCAGGTTCCCTCCGAACTGCGCTCTCGGCTAGGCTGAGGGAGTGACGGCACCGGACGGTCGACAGATCGGGCGCATTCTCGTCGAGATGGGCGTCCTCAGACAGGGTCAGCTGCAAGCGGCCCTGGCCGAGCAGCGGCGCGCGGGCGGCCGTCTGGGCGAGATCCTGCTCGACCGGGGCATGGTCGAGGCCGGTGATCTTTCCCGGGCGCTGGCGGTGCAGCGGGGTCTGGAGTGGATCCCCGCTCCCGAATTGCGGGCCACCTCCGAGGCCCTCTCGGTCCTCGACCCCGCCACCGCCCGGGCCTTCGGGGCCCTGCCCCTGAGCCTGGAGGGAGGACGCTTGCGGATCGCTCTCGCGGACCCGGACGCCCTCCCTCTGCTCGGCGACCTGGAGTCCCTGGCCGGCTGTCCGGTCCAACCGGTTCTCGCGGAAGCCACGGCCCTCGCCGAAGCGGTCGAGAAGGCCTACCGCTCGCGCGCCGAGGAAACCGCGCGCGCCGCCGCATCGGAGGCCGAAGCGGGCCAGGCCGCCCCGATCGTGCGCCTACTGGAGTCCATCCTCAGTCGGGCCGTGCGCGACCGAGCCGCGGACGTCCACTTCGAGCCCTATCAGAACGCCTTCCGGATCCGGATGCGGGTCGACGGCATCCTCTACGAGATCGATCCCCCCCCCGCTCACCTCGCTCCGGCCTTGGTCTCCCGGATCAAGGTGCTGGCGAACCTGGACATCAGCGAGACCCGTTTGCCCCAGGACGGGCGGATCGAGTTGGTGGTGGACGGTCATCCGGTGGATCTGCGCGTCTCCACGGTACCGATCCAGGGCGGCGAGAGCGTGGTGTTGCGGATCCTCGACCGCCGTTCGCTGAGGCTCGATCTAGGGGAACTCGGTCTCCTGGAGGACGAACGCGCCCGGCTCGAAGCCTTTTCCCAGATCCCCAACGGGATCGTCCTGGTCACGGGGCCCACCGGATCGGGCAAGACCACCACCCTCTATTCCCTGCTCCACGGGATGAACTCTCCGGAACGCAAGATCCTGACCGTGGAGGATCCGGTCGAGTACGACCTGGACGGAATCGTCCAGGTGCCGGTCAACGACCCGATCGGAGTCGACTACGCCAGCGTCCTGCGCACCATGCTCCGCCAGGATCCGGACGTGATCCTGGTCGGTGAGATCCGCGATCCGGAAACCGCTCAGATCGCGGTGGAGGCCGCCCTCACCGGCCACCTGGTGCTGAGTACCCTGCACACCAACGACGCTCCCTCGACGATCACGCGAATGGTCGATCTCGGCGTGGAGCCCTTCCTCCTCGCCGCGACCCTGGAGGGCATCGTCGCCCAGCGCTTGGTCCGGCGGGTCTGTACCGAATGCGCGGTTCCGAAACCGGTGGACCCGGAAACCGCCGCGGTCTTCGGCATCGGCGAGCGGGAGCTGCTTCGCGGACGGGGTTGCGACGCCTGTCATTTCACCGGATACCGGGGCCGGGTCGCGATCTACGAGATCCTTCCGGTGGACGACGGGATCCGCGAGCAGTTCCTGAAGGATCCGAGCACCCTGGCCCTGCGCCGGGTGGCCCGCGAACGGAAGATGCGCAGTCTCCGGGAGCGCGGCCTCGCCTTGGCGCTGGAAGGCGGGACCACCTTGGACGAAGTCCTCCGGGAAACCCAAGCCGAGGGAAGTTGATGGCCGCACGCATCCAAAGACGCTTACCCGCCGCCGGACGGCGCCCCCAGGGCCGTCCCCAGGGCGGAAGTCGTTCCAAGACCGACTCCGGGGGGCGTCGGGTCCGTCGCCGCGTTCCCCTCAAACACCTGGTCCGTTTCACGCGCTTGTTGGCCACCTTGACCGAGGCGGGGCTGCCGATCCTGCGCAACTTGCGGGTTCTCGCCGACCAGTGGCCTCCGGGCCGTTTTCGGGACACCATCCTCGACGCCGCCGAAATGGTGGAAGAAGGCCAACCCCTCTCCGACGCCCTCGCGCAACATCCCGAGGTCTTCGACGAATTGTTCGTGAACATGGCCCGCGCCGGAGAGGCGGGCGGGGTCCTGGATCAGGTCCTGAATCGACTCGCTGACTTCATGGAGGGTTCTCAGGACCTGCGCGACCGGAGCCGCGGGGCGATGGTCTATCCCGTGGTGATCCTCCTCTTCGCGACGGTGGTCGTCACCGTGCTGCTGGTCTTCGTGGTCCCCAAGTTCGCGGAACTCTTCGCCCAAATGGACATGGAGTTGCCCTTGCCCACCCGGATCCTGATCTCGACCAGTGATTTCCTGAAGGTCCACTGGTACTTGATGCTGGTTCCCTTCGTGGTCTACGGATTCCTGCAGATCCTCTACTTCCGCTCCTTTTCCTTCCGCCGCTGGTGCCATGCCCTGTGGCTGGGGCTGCCGGGGATCGGCGGACTCCTGAAGGGGGGGCAGATCTCCCGTTTCGCGAGCACCTTCGGTACCCTGGTCGCCAGCGGGGTGCCGCATCTCCGCGCCTTCGAGATCGTGCGTGGGGCGCTCACCAACGAGGTCTACCGCGAATCCGTGGACGAGATCGCGAACGAAGTCCGAGAGGGCGAACCGATCGCCGGAGCCATGGCCACGACCGGGCGCTTCGACGACGTCGTGGTCTCGATGGTGGAAGTAGGGGAGGAAACCGGTGATCTGGACCGCATGTGTCTGCGGGTCGGCGCCAACTACGAATCCTCCTTCCGACGGACCTTGGACATGCTGCTCAAGCTCATCGAACCCTTCATGCTGCTGGTGATGGCGGTGGTGGTCGGCCTGATCGCGCTGGCTCTCTTCCTGCCCCTCTTCAAGCTCCTCCAGCAGTTCGGTTCCACGACCTGAGATCCAGGTGCGGCGCTCCGCTCTCTCGCTGCGCGCTCGCTTGATCCTGCTGTTGGTCCTCGTCAACGCGGTGGTCCTCGGCGCCTTGGCGTGGTCGGCGATGGGGGACGAGAACCAGCTCGCCGGACAGCGCGCTCGGCGGCAGGTGGAACTCCAGCAGCGGGTTCGGGAACTCCTGCAGGGCTTTCGTCCCGAGAAGATCGACGACCTGGCCTCGATCCTCTCCTGGCCGCTGTGGAAGGAGTTCCAGGACGCGCTCTTGATCGACCAGCGCGTGGTTCGCCTGGACGGAGAACTCCGCCCGGTGGGGGCTTATCTCAATCCCGCGGGCTGCCGCTTCCGCCCCGCCGACTTCCCCCTTACGGAGATCACTCGGGCGGTCTCGCGGGCCGCTTCCTCGAATCAGGCCATCC
>CAYVRL010000088.1:0-7489 GCA_964454065.1 uncultured Planctomycetales bacterium
AGGGTCTCCCGACCCATCTCGAACTGCGCACCGCTACTCCCGCGGGCATCCGCCTCCTCCGTTTCGATGCCGCGGAGCCCTGTTCCGCCCGGCTCCCGGATTGGGCCCTCCGGCCCGATTCCTGGCTCCCCGTCGCCAAGCCCTGACCGCTCTCGGGTCAATCCTCGCTGAGTTCGCCCCGTAGATCGAGGCGGATGCGGGAGCGGACCGCGGCCGGATCCAGGCCCAAGGAGTACAGGTAGAAGAGCTTGGTCAAAGCCGCTTCCACGGTCATGTCCCGGCCGCAAACCACTCCGGCCTCGAGCAGGGCCCGACCATTGGCGTAGAGTTCGAGGTCGGCGGAACCGTAGAGCGGCTGGGGGACCGCGACCACCACCACGCCGCGGTCGCGGGCCTCACGCAAGGCAGCGAGCAGCTTCGGGTCGCGGGGCGCGTTTCCGGCCCCGAAACACTCCAGGACCAACCCCTGCACCGGTGGGGCGAGGAGGGCCTCCAGGAACCGGGTATGCAGGCCGGGAAAGAGGCGGAAGGCGCCGACCGTCACCGCGGGGTCGATCGCGGCGACCTTCAAGCCTCGGGCGGAGTCGGGCAGCGGGCGCAGCAGGTGTTCGTCGAGTTCGAAATCGATGCCGACGCGACCGAGGGGAGGGTAATCCGGGCTCGCGAAGGCGGCGAAACCTTCGGTGTGCATTTTCGTGGTCCGATTCCCGCGCAGGAGCTGGTTGTCGAAGAAGACGCAGACCTCGGCCAGGCGATCGGAAAAGCGACCGATCAGGAGCAGGGCGGTGAGGAGATTGTCCAGCGCGTCGTTGCGGGTCTCGCTGAGCGGGATTTGCGAACCGGTCACCAGGACGGGTTTGCCCAGGCCGCGAAGCAGGAAACTGAGGGCCGAGGCGGTGTAGGCCATGGTGTCGGTGCCGTGGACCACCAGGAAACCGTCGTAGTCGTCGTGGGCGTTCCCGATGTCTCGGGCGATGCGAGTCCACTCTCGAGGGCCGACATCCGAGCTGTCGAGGAGGGGCTGGTACTGGCGGATGGTCCACGCCGGAACCTCCGGGGCCCGGAACATGGGAATCGCATCCATCAGCTTCTCCAGAAAGCCCGGGATGGGACGGTAGCCATCGCCGGGCGCCTTGCCCATGCCCACGGTACCACCGGTGTAGAGGATCAGGACGCGTTTCATCGCGACGTCCATGGTATTCGCGGTGATGGACGTGCAATTCCCTCCGTTCAAGGTTCAGTCCCGTTCCCACGTGACGGCCCTGATCGTCGTCGCGATCTCGTTCGCCCCTTTGGGATCGTCCCGTTCGCCGAACGGATGAGCCTGGACGATTCCTCCTTCCCCGGTCCGTAGGTTCGTTTCGGTTGGGTGGCGGCCTTCGCTTTCCTGCTACGGAAGAACGCGTCCGACCCTGCGCGGGTGGGGAGGCCGAGCGAAGCTCCTTCCGGCTTCAGTCGCCGAGTTTCGTCGGGGCGGAGTCGCCCGCGGGAGCGGGGGGCAGGACGTGGCAGTCGCGGCAGTCCTTGCCGTCCACCGGATCGAATCCCAGACCCATGTGATGGGCTTTCGGGGCGCCTCCGAAACCGAAGTAGTGGCACTTCCAGCAGTGACCCGTGGGAAATGCCTCGAGGTGCTTCTGGTGCCGCGGGGGGACCGGCGGCGTCGCGGTCTGGAAGGCGGCGAGCAGTTCCGGACTCGGAGAGCTGGAACATGCCATGAGCAAGACCGCGAGGAGCAGGGTGGAGAGGGGGGCGAGGAGGATCCGTAGCATGCCGCAGCGCTCCTAGGACGGGTCGCGGCGCTTTTCCAGATCGAGTTGGGTAGTGGTTCAGCCGAGGTCGATCCAGACGGACTTGGTTTCGGTGTAGGCGTTCAGGGCATCGCGGCCGAGGTCGCGGCCGAAGCCGGATTCTCCGAAACCGCCGAAGGGGAGAGCAGGATCGTAGAGGTTGTAGGCGTTGACCCAGATGGTGCCGGCCCGCAAATCGCGGGCGAAACGGAGCGCGCGACCGACATCCCGCGACCAGACCGCGGCGGCCAGACCGTAGCGGGTGTCGTGGGCGATCTCCAAGGCTTCCGCTTCGTCTTCGAAGGGAATCACCGCGAGGACCGGTCCGAAGATCTCCTCCTGCGCGATGCGGGACTTGGGGGCCACGTCGGCGAAGACGGTCGGGGCCACGAAGTATCCCTTCCCTCCGCCCACTTCCTCGCGGAGGGAGCGTCCTCCCGCGATCAGTCGAGCCCCCTCGGCTCGACCGCTCTCGATGAATTCCAGCACCCTCGCGTACTGGTCGCCGTTGCAGAGCGGGCCCATGCGGGTCCCCTCCGCGAGCGGCATACCGACCGTGGTCCTCTCCGCGACCTGCCGCAAGGCGTCCAGGAAGTCTTCGTAGATTCCGCGCTGGACCAGGACCCGCGAGCCCGCGGCACAGACCTCGCCCTTGTTGTAGAAGATTCCGGTCGCCGCCCCCCGTACCGCGGCCTTCAGATCGGCGTCGGCGAAGACGATGTTGGGGGACTTGCCACCCAGCTCCAGAGTGACCCGCTTCAAGGTGGCGGCGGATTCCCGCTGGACCATCCGTCCGACCTCGGTGGAGCCCGTGAAACTGATCTTGTCCACTCCAGAGTGGCGGACCAGTGGGGTGCCGACCGCTCGACCGCCCCCGGTGACCACGTTCAGGACCCCGGGGGGCAGGCCGGCCTCGGCGCCCAACCGCGCCAGCCACAAGCTGCTCAAGCTGGTCTGCTCACTGGGCTTGAGGACCACGGTGTTGCCGCAAGCCAGGGCTGGAGCGACCTTCCAGGAGGCGAGCAGCAGCGGGAAGTTCCACGGCGTGATGAGTCCGCAGACCCCGACCGGCTCCCGCAGGGTCAAACCCATCGCGTTACCGGGCAGCGGCACCACCCCGCCCTCCAGCTTGGTCACCCAACCGGCGTAGTAGCGGAAGATCTCGGCCACGAGCGGGATCTCGATCTTGCCCGCATCGAAGGCGGTCTTGCCCGCGTCGTAGCTCTCGCAAAGCGCGATCCGCTCCCGGTTGAGGTCCACCAGATCCGCCAGCCGGTGAAGGATCCTCGACCTTTTCGCTGGTGCCATACGGCGCCATTTCGAGCTTGTAAATGCTCCGCGGGCGGCTTCCACGGCGCAGTCCACGTCCGCTTCCGAACCCGCGGCGATCCACGCGTGGGGCTCCTCGGTCGCGGGGTCGATGCTGGGAACGGTCTGCCCGGAGACCGGGGCGCGCCATTCTCCGCCCACGAAGTGGCAGGGATCGCTGGGATCGGCATAGGGCGAGAAGGAAGTTTTTTCCGCTTTGGGGGGCTCCGAGGGCATTGCGCGGCCGATTCTAGAGGCAGCGCTCCCCTTCCGCGGTTCCCGTTTTGGCCGAAGACGACGCACGAAAGGCGGCGGTCCACGTCCTGATCTCGGAGGATTTCTTCCTCCAGCGGGTGCGGCTCGCGCTCGAAGCCCTGAAGTTCCAGCCCACCGAGCCGGACTGGGGAGGGGACTTGCTCGAACAGGTCCTGGGTGCGCCGAGTGCCGGAGTGGTGGTCGACCTGGAGGCCGAGGAGGCCGACATGGTGGAACTCATGAGCCGCCTGCGTGCCGATCCGCGGGCGGAAGGGCTTCCCATGCTCGGCTATTGCGCCCAGGACGACGAAACGGTCTTGCGGCGGGCCCAGGAAGCGGGCCTCCCGCTGGTGATGCGGAGTAGCTTCGCCGGGAATCTGGTGCGGATCCTGAAGGGCCTACTGGATCCCTCCGAAGACTCTCCCTGACTCGGGTGTCGGGTCTAACCCATTGAAACTTCAAGAGTAAGAGTCATCCGATGGGAGGTCCTCCGGAGGAGGGGGCTTGGAGTCCACGGCTTTTCTGGTTATACTGCGACGCCTTTGGTAGGGCGGGATCGCCGATCCAAGCCCATCACAGCCGAGGGGATGACCCTTCCACTTCATCGAGGCTCCGAAAAAGACCATGAGCGCCGTCAAACTCTACATCAAGGGGAACTGCAAGACCTGTCAAAAGGCGGTCGGCTATCTCGAAAAGAAGCACATCGAATTCGAGGCGGTGGACATCCTCCAGAACCCGCCGGCGAAGAAGCTTCTCGAGAAGGCCGTCGATGCCCTGGACCCCAAGAACGCGTTCAACGTCCGATCCAAGGGCTACAAGGAAAAGGACATCGCCAATGCATCCTTCAAGACCAAGAAGGAAGTGGTCGACCTGCTGCGCGCCAACCCGGACATGATCCGGCGGCCCCTGCTCGCGCGCGGCGAGAAGGCGATCCTGGGTTTCGACGAAGCCGATTACGCGACCTTCCTCCGCTGACGGGGAAGCGGGATGGCGCCGCTTCCCGAAGCGGCGTTTGCGTTCCTCTGGGACCGCACGGACCACGGAGGATGCCGTAGCCACGGAAGAACCCCTGGAGATCCGGGTGGATGGGCTTCCTCTCGCGGTCCTGTTACGTACCCCCGGTCGTGACCGGGATCTGGTGGCCGGTTTCCTGGCCGCCGAGGGAGTGTTGCGCCATCCCGCGGATCTGCGGGCGATCGCGCCTTGTCGGGATCGGCGGGGGCGCCCGGAGGCCAACATCTGGAACGTGCGGCTGGAACCCGGGGCGGCTTCCGAGCTGCCTCCCGTGCGCCTGGGCGCGGTGGCTTCTTCCTGTGGCCTCTGTGGCCGACGGTCCATCGAGGATCTGATCGCGCGACTGCCGGAAGGGCCGTCCTCGCCCCCGTTCGCGGTTTCCGCCGCATTCCTCGAGGAGTCCTTCGCTCGTCTCCGGAGGGAAATGGTGGTCTATGCGCGGACCGGCGGATGCCACGGCGCGGCCCTGCTCGGAGCCGATGGAGTCTGGCTGGATCAGGCCGAGGACGTCGGGCGCCACAACGCGGTGGACAAGCTCCTGGGGGCTCGTTTCCATCGGGACGATTACCCGCTGGAACGTCCCGTCCTGCTCCTGGTCAGCGGGCGTTTGTCCTTCGACCTGGTTCAGAAGGCGGCTCTGGCCGGGGTCAGCGCCTTGGCGGGGCTCGGAGCCCCGACCAGCCTGGCGATCGAGTCGAGTACCGCGGCGGGTCTCCGCCTCTACGGCTTGGTCCGCGACGGCGGCGCGAACGACTACTCCACCGGTTCGTCCAGGTCGGTCTCCACGCGGGACAAGTCGTAGATACTGAAACTCGCCGCGAATTCGCGGTCGATGTCGATGACGCGTCCCTTGCCCAGACGTTCGACGAAGGTGACCGCGCCGGCGATCTGACGCCCGTCCTTGAAGGTGAGACGGACATTGCGCTTGGTACGAGCCATGCGCAGGGTTTGCAGAATGGCGTTGAGGTCGATCTCGTGGGGCTCGGCGCGGCGGACCATGGAGTGATGTTCAGGTGGAGGCAGAGGGTGTGGCGGTCGAAGGAGAGAGGGAGGCACAGGCGCTGGCCAGAGCCTCGGATTGGAGGAGGTGGGCGGTCCACCCCTCGAAAGCCGGTGGGGTTCCGGCGGCAAGGGAGGCCTGGAGGTCGGTCAGCTCCTCGAAAGTCCCCTCCATGGCATCGGTTTCCCGGACACGGGGCTGGAACCCGGAAGCATCGAGCAGGTAGACCAGGCCCAGGTGGACGGAGCCGACCTCCGTCGCATCGTCGTTGAGAAGGCCCAAGGGAGTGAGCGGAAGAGGGCCCTCGGGGAGGACCAGCTCCTCGTGGAGTTCCCGCATGCAGGCTCGTTGGACCAGCCCCGGCCCCGGACCTCCCGGGGGTTCGTCGCGGGGGTTGATGTGCCCGCCGACTCCGATGCTGCGTTTGCCGTGCAACCGTTCCTCCCCCTGGGTGGCGAGCCGCTGGAGGCAGAGGAGCCGAGTCCCCTGATGGACCACGACATAGGGGATGAGTTGTTTGTAGGCCGGGTGATGCTCGGCATAGCGGCGTTCCATGAAGAAGCCCTCGGCCCGCGCGGGGGCGAGGAAGCGTTCCTCGAACTCCGCCGAGGCCGGGCAGTGGAGCCCTTCCCAAGGGCCGTCTGCCAGCAGCTTCTCCCGCGGGACGACCCAGACGAATTCCATGGCCAATTATCTATCCGAGATCCAGGGATCCCGCAAGCGGAAAAAGGAGAAATTACGCAATTTGTGGTGGAGGTGTGGAGAACCGGAACAAAACCTGGGGCGAACACGTCCCTAACGAGCCATCGGTTCCCGGGGTCGGGTCGTGGAGTCGGCCTGGGGTCCGTTCTCCCCGGGGGGAGTGGTGGAGGCCGCCCTGTAAGCCGGATCCTGTCCCCTCTCGGGGGGTGACCATTTCTCTGGGACCGCCGTTGCCGACGGCCTCGAACGTCCTACCCGGAGGTCGAGCGGCGCGGGCCACGCCATTCCTCTCTATGCGGACTTTCTCCCGGTGGGGTTTACCTTGCCACGCTCGTCACCGAGCGCGCGGTGAGCTCTTACCTCGCCGTTTCACCCTTGCCGGTCCCCGAGGGGACTTGGGCGGTCTGTTCTCTGTGGCACTTTCCCTGGGGTCTCCCCCGGTGGCCGTTAGCCACCACCGCGCCCTGTGGAGCCCGGACTTTCCTCGACCGCTCTCGCGAACGGCCGCGGTCACCCGGACGGCACTCCAGCGGGGATTATAGATGCTCCAGGAACTCCCGCAGGATGACCACGGCTGCGGTGGAATCGAGGCGGCTCTTGAGCTGTCGTTTTCGTTTTCCCGTGGGGCGCAGGAGCTCCTCGGCTTCGCGCGTCGTGAATCGCTCGTCCTGATCGTGGAGTGCCACCCCGGGCGGCAACTCCTCCTTCAGGGCGGAGAGGAAGAGGCGCACGCGGGCGCACTGGGCACCCTCCAGGCCGGACACCAGATAGGGCATTCCCACCACGATCGCGGCGACCTCCTGCTCGCGGGCGATGGCGACGATGGCGGCGACGGTGGCGGCCAGGTCTTCGCTGACCACCGCGGGCAGGGGCGTGGCGACGATGCGCGCCGCGTCGGAAATCGCCAGACCGGTGCGCTTCATGCCGTAGTCGACCGCGAGCACCCGACCCCTGGGGGGCATCACAACAAGTCCTCTCTCCGGGCCTTCCGCAACCTTTCCACGATCCGCTTCACCTCTTCCGCGCAGTCCCGCCGCGCGACCAGCAGGGCGTCTCCGGTGCGGACCACCACCAGGTCCTCGACCCCCAGCAGGGCGACGGTGGACTCCGTATCGGAATAGACCAGGCAGTCGCGGCTGCCGTCGGCGAGCAGCGCTCCCTCTCCGGGCAGGATCGCGACGTTCCCGTCTTCGTTCCGGTCCAGTTCCTCCCAGAGGGCTTCCCAGGAGCCCACGTCGCTCCAGTGGAAGGGGGTGGCGAGGACCCGCACTCCGCCTACCTTCTCCATGAGGCCGATGTCCACGGGCACCGCCGGGAGGCCGGGATAGACCCGATCCAGGACTTCCTCCTCCCGCGGCCCGCCGAGCGCTGCGCGGATCCGCTCCAGTCCAGCGTCCAGTTCCGGCATGTGTTCGGCAAT
>CAYVRL010000089.1:0-7488 GCA_964454065.1 uncultured Planctomycetales bacterium
GCGTCGGGCCGCGGAACCCCGGCGAGCTCCCCGCGTCACGCGCCGTTCCCGTGGCCGACTCCCCGCCGATTCCCCACCCGTGACCGTCGTGGCCGACGCCCCCTCCGCCGGGAGAGCGGTTCTGACCCTCGACGAGGAGACAGCACGATGAAGCCGATCCGCACCGCCCTGCTCCTCTGCGGCGTCGCCTGCACCCTCGCCGCCCTCCCCGCCTCCGCCCCGGCCCAAGAAGCGGGTGGACAGTGGCACCCGCGCCTGGACCTCTCCTGGAATCGTTACCACCGCTACGAGGAACTCCTGGAGCTGATGGAACGGATGCGGTCCACCTGGCCGGACTTCGTGAAGCTCCAGGACATCGGCGAGAGCGCCCAGGGCCGCCCCCTGCGGGTGATGATCCTCGGCAATCAGGCCACCGGCGGCGACCGGGACAAGGTCGCGATGTGGGTGGACGGCAACGTACACGGCAACGAGGTCCAGGGCGGAGAGGCCGCCCTCTATCTGGCCTGGTGGCTGCTCGAGCACTACGACGGAAACGAGCAGGCCCACGCACTCCTCGACCGGCGGGTCTTCTACATCCTTCCCTCGCAGAATCCCGACGGCCGCGACCACTGGTTCGACACCCCCGGGACCCCGCACAGTTCCCGCACCGGCCAGGAGCCCTACGACGACGACCACGATGGGGTGGCCGACGAAGACGGCTATGACGATCTTGACGGCGACGGCGAGATCCTGAGCATGCGCAAGAAGGTGCCCCTCGGCGAAGGCGATTTCCGCCTCGATCCCGTGGATCCGCGCATCATGATCCGGGTCCATGGCAAGGAGAAGGGCGACTGGTTGCTGCTCGGCTCCGAGGGCATCGACAACGACGGCGACGGCCGGATCAACGAAGACGGCCCCGGCGGCTACGACATGAACCGCAACTGGCCCAGCGACTGGCAACCGAATCACATCCAGTACGGGGCGGGGGACTATCCCTTCAGCCACCCCGAGCCGCGGGCCATCGGCACGTTCCTGCTCGCCCATCCCAATGTCGCCGCGGTGCAGAGCTTCCACAACTCCGGGGGCATGATCCTCCGTGGTCCCGGCGCGGACTACGTCTCCTACCCGCGGGAGGACGTGCGCACCTACGACGCCATCGGCCAAGAAGGAGAGACCATGCTCCCCTTCTACCGTTACATGGTGATCTACAAGGATTTGTATTCCGTCCACGGCGGTTTCGTGAACTGGACCTACGAAGGACTGGGCATCTTCTCCTTCACCAATGAGCTGTGGGCATCGCCGCAATACTTCGGCGGTAAACGGGAACGAAGCGGCGAGAACTGGTTCGCCCAGAGCAGGAAGAACCAGCTCGACTGGAACGATTCGGTGATGCTCGGGGATGTCTTCGTGGATTGGCACCCGGCCCATCACCCGCTCTACGGCGACATCGAGATCGGTGGCTTCAAGCGCCAACATGGACGCGTGGCGCCTTCCTTCATGATCGAGGAGATGCTGCACCGCAACGCGATGTTCTGCGCCCGTCACGCCGAGGAAATCGCCGATCTCTCCTTCGAGGAGACCCGCCTGGAAGATCTGGGCGGCGGCCTGTACCGTTTGCGCGCCGCCGTGGCCAACTCGCGAACCATGCCCACCCGTTCCGGAATGGCGGCCCGCGAGAGGATCGGTACTCCCGATCGTTTCAGCATCGAGGGCAGCGACGTCCAGGTGCTCAGCGGCGGTCTCCTCCAGGATCGCTGGCACCCCGAACGCTTCCTACCCGTCGACCGCGACCCGGCTCGACTCCTGATCGAACACGGCGTGCCCGGCCACGGTCGTTTGCGCGCCGTTTGGCTGTTGCGCGGCAAGGGCGAAATCACCCTGCGCTACTCCGCCGAGAAGGCGGATGACATCGAAACCACTGTGACCCTCCCATGAGACGCTCGACTCCCCTGTTCCTCGCCTTTCTCCTGCTCGCTCCCGCGGCCCTCGCCCAGGGGCGACGCCGCAGCGCGCCCGCGGAGCCGCGCCGCCCGCTGACCCCCGACACCCTGCGCGAGAACGGCATGGAACGGGATGCGGACGTACTCAAATTGACCCTCGACATCGCCATCGACGAGGATGCGCACACGGTCACCGGGAGCGCCACCAGTCGGATCCGCGCCTTCCCCGGCGGCACCGATCACTTCACCATCCACAGCGGTACCACCGACATCGAAGCCATCAGCGATGGTCTGGGTCGTCCCTTGCAATGGGAGCAGAGCGGCAAGGACACCTATCTGATCCATCTCGCCGAAGCGCTCGCGGAGGGCCAGGAACAGGACGTGAAGATCCAGTACACCGCGCACCCCAACGGCCAGGGTCTCTACTTCATCGACAAGAGCCCCTGGTCGGACGACCCGGCCCGCCAGGTCTGGAGCCAGGGAGAGAGCGAATCCAATCGCTACTGGATACCGATGTGGGACTATCCCAACGAGCGCATGGCCTTCGAGGCCTGGTTTCGCGTGGCGGAGGACCTGACCGCGGTCAGCAACGGCCGTCTGCTCGGCGTGAAGGACAACCACGACGGAACCCATACCTTCCATTGGCGCATGGACCACCCCTTCGTGCCCTATCTGGTATCGGTGGCGGTCGGTCCTTGGGAACTCTACGAGGATTCCTGGAAGGGACACGAGGTCGATTACTACGTTCCCGCCGGAGTCGGAGAGGAAATGGCGCGACGCAGTTTCGGCGAGACTCCGGAAATGATCGATTTCTTCTCGAAATCCATCGGCTTCGATTACCCCTACGCGAAGTACGCACAAACCGCGGTCTCCAACTTCGTCGTCGGCGGAATGGAGAACATTTCCGCCACCACCCAGACCGACCGCACGCTGCACGACGCCCGCGCCGAACTCGACGAATCGAGCCGCGGTCTGGTCGCCCACGAACTCGCCCACCAGTGGTTCGGCGATCTGCTCACCACCCGTGGCTGGTCGCACCTGTGGCTGAACGAAGGCTTCGCCACCTATTTCGAAGCCCTCTACACCGAGTACAAGCTGGGCCGGGATACCTTCGAGCTCGAAATGGAGCACAATCGACGCGGCTACGTGCGGCGCGGCAAGGCCACGCGGCGCCCCTTGGTGGAGGACTTTCGCGATCGCTTCACCAGCGGTGGATCCAACCACGTCTACGTGAAAGGCAGCTCGGTCCTCCACATGATCCGCCGGGAACTCGGCGACGACGGCTGGTGGAAGGCGATCCGCCTCTACACACGCAGCCACGCCTGGGGCCTGGTGGACAGCGACGACCTGGAAGAAGCGATCTTCGCCGCCACCGGGCGCAATCTCCAGTACCTCTTCGAGGAGTGGGTGTACGCGGGCGGCTATCCCGAATACGTCGTCACCCACGAATACGACGGAGCCGCGAAGAAGCTCCATCTACACGTGGAGCAGAAACAAGAGGTCGATGAAACGGTGCCGGTCTTCCAGATGCCCGTGGACATCGCGGTGTCCTTCGCCGACGACCGAGTGGAACATCATCGAGTTTGGATCCGCGAACAGCAGCAGGATCTGGACCTGCCTTGTGACGGTGATCCCGTCAACGTACGTTTCGACGCCGCCGACGTGATCCCCAAGACCCTCGACCACGAGAAGCCGCTGCGCATGTGGTTGTGGCAAGCCGTGAAGGACGAGAGCGCGGTGGGGCGTTTACGGGGTGTCGAAGCCCTCTCCGGGCACAGCGACGACCCGCGAGCCCGCATCACCCTTTCCTTCATCGTCCGGCGCACCGACGAGGAAGCCGAGATCCGCGCGCTGGCCGCTTCCGAACTGGCGGCCTTCGGGGCGGACGCCCGCCTGGCCCTGTTGCGGGGTCTATCCGCCAAGCCGAGCCGCGTGCGCGCTGCCTGCGCCTCCGCCCTCGGACGACTTCCCCTGGATTCCCCCACCGCCGGTCGTCTGCGCTGGTTGCTGCGCAACGACCCGAGCTACGCGGTGATGTCCGCGGCCGCCGGTGCCCTGGGCCAGATGCACGCGGTCGATGCTCGCGCGGATCTCGAATGGGCGAGCAAGCAGGAGAGTCGCCGTGACCGGGTCGCACGCAGCGCTCGGCGCGCCCTCGAGAAGCTCGCGAAGAGCGAAAGCTGAGGCTCAGGAACCGCCCTCGCCTCCCGACTTGGCGGCGAGGGCCTTGATTTCCTCGAGCAAGGAACGGACCGCGGGGTAGTCCACGACCTTCAGCGCCGTCTCGCAATCGGCGATCCCGGCGGCGTAGTCGCCCCGTTGTTTGTGGACTTCCGCGCGACTGTACAGATAGATCACCTGGTGCATGCGGTCCACTCCCTGATCCAGGAGCTTGGTGTAGGCGGCGACGGCGCGATCCAGGTCGCCGGCCTCCAGCGCCGCGTCGGCCGCTTCCTCCAGTGCCTTGGGATCGTCGGGCAGTTCGGCCACCGCCCCTTCTGCCGCCTGGAAGATCACTCGAATGCGGTGCCGTGGATCCAGCCACTTGCGGGCGACTTCTCGCAGCCGCGCCGGGGTCAGCGCCGCGACCGCGGCGGCCTCTCCAGCCAGGGCCTCCGGATGCCCCAGGGCCTCGAACTCACCGAAGGTGGCGGCCAGTGCGAAGTAGGGTCGGGCCCGGAGCGGGGCATTGGCGACTTCCTTCAGGGTCAGCGCCTTGGCCTCCTCGACCGCGGCGCTCGGGAAGCTCTGCTCCCGCGCCTGGCCTTCGACCCGCTCCAGAGTGGTCTCCGCCTCCGGGCCGGTGGCCGCGAGCACGAAGAGGTCCGGGTCCACTCGCCCTCCCATCGAAGCCTCCACCGGAGAACCGTCCTCAGCCTTTCCTTGCCCGAGCAAACGGGCCAGCAGATCCAGCGCAGGACGATCGGGGTCTCCCATCGCCGGACCGATCCAGACCTCGTTCACGCGCCTACGCGGCAACTGGGACGGGATCTTCACGCTCCGTGGCGCCTGTACCGCGGGCTCCTGAGGGACCGGAGCAGGAGGAGGCCCCGCGGGAAGGGATCCGAAGGCCGCGGCGATCTGGTCCAAGGCCCGTTCCGGATCGATTCGCCCCACGACCACCACCGCGGTGTTCCGCGGGTGGTACCAACGGTGATAGAAATCCTTCACCCGTTGGACACTCAGTTCCGGCCCGTGGGTGTGATGATCTTCATCCAGCACCCCGAAACGGTAGGGATGGACCTGGAAGACCGCCGCTTCCAGGAGCTGATCCCGGGCTCCGGATTCCTGGTAAGTGTTCCGTTCCTCCATCGCGAGTCGGTAGCGTTCGTGAAGGACCGGGGCCTTCTTGAAATCCAGATTCACCAGGCGGTCGGCCTCCATCGCCAACACGCCTCCCAACTGGTCCACCGGGATCTGGTGGTCGTAGTAGAGGGTGAAGTCGTCACGGGTGTAGGCGTTGGATTCCCCCCCCATGGCCTGGATCCGTCGATCGTGTTCCCCCGCGGGTACGCTCGGGGTACCGGCGTACATCGCGTGCTCGGTGAGATGCGCGAGCCCGGTGGTGGCCGCGGTCTCCATGCGGTTGCCGACCGCCACCACCATGAAGATGGACACCCCCTTTCCGGAGTCTCGCACCGCAACCGCGTGCAAACCGTTGCCGAGAAGGCGACGGTGGAAGTCGTGGCCCGCCACCCGCAGGGTGGGAAGCTCCCGTCCCGGAGCCTGGGAATCCTTCGCGGCAGTCGAAGTCGGCGCTGGGGAGGGGCTGGGCGCAACCGAAGGCGCGGCGCAGGAAGCGACGCAGAGGAGCACCAGGACCGGGAGTTCGCTCGGCAGCATCCCGGTAGGGTAACGACGACTCCGGTGCTCGGCGGCCCCCCTCAGGGGAGGACTTTCAGCGGGATGGCGGTGGTGGAGCTGAGGAATCCACTCGCGTCGTAGGAGACCGCCGCAGCCCAGAGGATCCGCCCGACCAGGGGGGTCATCGCTCCCGCCGGCGGCGCGAAGATCACCTGGGCACGACCCTGCCCGTCCAGCCTCCCCGAGGAAGCACTCATCCAGGGCAGAGCTTGCGTCTGCGAGCGCTGGAAGAGGGGATCGTTCCCCAGCGGCACCTCCAACGAACCCAGGACGCTGGGGCCCCGACCCGCGAGCGAGGCCAGGATCCGGTAGCCGTCCCCGCCCTCCCGAGGACCGAAATCCAGGTCCACCGTGACCGTGCCACCCGTCCCCGCGTGCACCACGTGCTCGTCCGCCTGGATGCCCCGTTCGTAGCGGAGTCCGACGAGGCCGGAGATACCCCCCGCAGTGGCAGTGGCGAAGATCCGCCCCTCTCCCTGGGTACCAGGTGGGTCGAAACCGATCACCGACATCACCGGAGAGAATCGGGGATCCTCGAGGCGCAAGAGGGGGGTACCGGTCACCGCATCCAGGACTTGAACGAAACCGTCCTGCGACGGGTAGGCTGCTTGACCAGTTTCCAGGATGTCGGGCCGCCCGTCCAGGTTGTAATCCCCGCCTACGCCATGGGCCATGAAAGATACGGACGGGGGATTCTTGTGCTCCCAGAGGAGACCGTTCCGCGCAATCGACACCGCCAAGGCATTTGGGAATTTGTCGATTGGCATCCTATCCGTACCGGAGAAGACGGCGTCATCCCAGCCATCCCCGTCCAGATCGGAAACCGCGATGGAATAAAAGCTTGCTGCCACGGTATAGCGATCCAGCCAGACCTCTCGCAGCATGGTCCTCGTCGCGGAACTGAAGGCCATCAACACTCCTGCGCCGTTGTGAGATCCATCGTCGGCATGGCTCGCCACCACGAAATCCCGAAGCCCGTCCCCATCCAGGTCCTGGATGGGGAAGAGCCGGAAACCAAAAAAATTGGATAGGGGGAGGCCAAGGGAGGGATAGGGATTGTCGATGCGCCAGAGAGGACTTCCATTCCGGCTGGAGTGACAGAAGACCGCTCCCGCGTCGGGAAACTGACCGGATTTCAGCGGCGCTGCGGCCGCCCCAACCAGAATGTCGTCCATTCCGTCCCCATCCTGGTCGGGAATGCCCATGGCGGAAACCCCGAAGCCCTGGTCCCCATACCCATAGTGTCTGCCCACAGGCTCGCGGGGTCCCCGGATGGTCAGGATGGTGTGTCCGTCTCGCCCCGAGACCTCCCAGACACTACTCACCCTAGTCGTGGAACCACCAAAGGTGAGAAAGTCCACCACACCATCCGAGTCGTAGTCCACACCGGGGGCGAAGCCAAAGCCCATTCCATCGGACAGGGATCGTTCAGGACGAAAATCGAAGAGCATTTCTCCGGTACGGCTCGAGAAGCAGGCGCCGCCACCCGGTTCGAAACTACCCAAGAAATGTCCCTCGGTACCGACCAGGAGTTCGGGCCAGGAATCTCCGTCCAGATCCCCCACCACGAAACCCAAACCAGTGGGATAGGCAAAGAATACCCTGGGGAAATCCTGATCGCTCCTCGTCCCGAGCAGCTCCCAACGCCCCCCCACGATCTCCTGGGCGGCGGGCAGGGTGCCGCAAAGGATCATCAGCCCACTCG
>CAYVRL010000090.1:0-7427 GCA_964454065.1 uncultured Planctomycetales bacterium
CCCGATCCTCCTCGCAGCGGCCCAGAATCGCTCGGATACCAATATCCTCTCGGTTCCCTCGCTGCTGGTCACCAACAACCGGGGCGCCACGGTCGAATCCCTGGACCAGATCCCGACCGCGACCCAGACCCCAGTGGCCTCGGTGGGCGTCACCTCGACCTTCAACAACTTCCAGGAGGCGGGCATCAGCCTGACGATCACTCCCTCGATCTCCGCTCAAAAGTACCTGCGCCTGGGGATCACGCTGGAGGTCTCGGCCTTCCGGGGCACCTTCACTCCGGGGTCCACGATCCCTCCCCCCAAGACCACACGGAAACTCAATACCACCGTCTATTTGCCCGACGGAGCCACCATGTGGATCGGTGGCATCGTTCGCGACGACATGCTGCACGATGAAACGGGCGTGCCGTGGTTGAGCGACATCCCGGTGCTGGGTTGGGTCTTCAGTCGGAATACCCACACCAACACCAAGACCACCCTGTTCTTCTTCTGTACTCCGCGGATTCTCGACGACTTCGGAGAACTCGCGGATATCTCGGAGAAGGGCAAGGCACGGGCTGCCGACGTCATCGGTCTGGATCGTGTCCAACGAGTGGATCCCAACTTCCGTCTCAAGAATCCTCTGGACGTCATCCTCGACCAGGACGTCAATGGGGATGGCAACCCCGAAACCGGGGTTCTGGATCTCTCGGGTTTCGCCGCCCCGGTGTACGTCTCCGGAGGTGGGGAGGAAAAGCCCAAGGAATTACGGGGAAGTACGCCCCCTGCGCCCCAGACTCCGCCCAACCCGCCCCATCTGCCCGAGAGCGGTGGGGACGGCCGCAATCTGCCCGAGGATACTAGTGGAAGGGAACACGCTCTCCACTGCGCCGGACTTGATCGAGCTCCTCCACCAGGAGACCGGCATGGAAGCACCGGAACTCCGCAAGTTGCGCGATCAGGCGCTCGCCACCGGTACCACCTTCGACCGGGTCTTGCTCAACCGCGGGGTGGACGAGTCCGCCATGCTCCGGGCCTTCGCCGCCGATCTGGAGCTGGAATACCTCGAATCCCTGGAGGGTGCTCGTGTGCCCTCCGCCTTCGTGGATCGGGTGCCGATGGCCTTCGCCCGTGCCCACGACATGATCGCGGTCACCGGTGATCAGGGTGCCATCCTGGTGGCCTGCGCCCATCCTCTGGACGTCCACCCCCAGGACGACATCGGGAGCATGTTGGGAGGCCAATACCGCTTCGTATTGACCCCACGCGCTCAGATCACCGATCTGATCAACCGCGCCTTCCGTCATCGCGCGGATGGTGTGGACGAAGCCCTGGAGGACTTGGGCGAGGCCGATCTCGCCGGCCTCGCCAGCGCCATCGAGGAGAGCGAAGACCTACTCGACGTCGCCAACAAGGCGCCGATCATCAAACTGGTCAACTCGGTGCTCTTCCAGGCCTTGAAGTTGCGGGCCTCGGATGTCCACTTCCAGCCCTATTTGGACCGTCTCCAGGTGCGTTTCCGCATCGATGGGATTCTCTACGACATGGAATCGGTTCCGAAGACCGCGCAGGATGCGATCCTGTCCCGAATCAAGGTCATGGGCAAGATGGACATCGCGGAACGTCGTTTGCCCCAAGACGGTCGCGCATCCATTCGCATCGGAGATGGCGAGGTGGACGTGCGCATCTCGATCGTTCCCACCAGCAATGGAGAACGAGCGGTGCTCCGTCTGCTCGACAAGAGTGCGCAGACCTACACCTTGAAGGAAATGGGACTGGACGAACACAACCGTTCGATCCTCGAGACCTACCTGAAGTACCCCCACGGCATCATTCTGGTCACCGGTCCCACCGGTTCCGGAAAGACCACCACCCTCTACGCCTCCCTGACCCAAATCAGTACCGGGGACAAGAACATCCTGACCATCGAGGATCCCGTGGAATACGCGCTCGACGGGATCTCCCAAGTGCAGGTGAATACCAAGAAGGGCCTCACTTTCGCCGCCGGGCTCCGCTCCTTCCTGCGCCAGGATCCGGACGTGATGATGGTCGGTGAGATCCGCGACCTCGAGACCGCCGAAATCGCCATCCGCGCGGCGATCACCGGTCACCTGGTCTTCTCCACCGTCCACACCAATGACGCACCCTCCACCATCACTCGCCTCGTGGACATCGGCGTGGAACCCTACTTGGTCTCCTCCTCCTTGTTGTTGGTGGTCGCGCAGCGGCTGGTCCGGACCCTCTGTCCCGCTTGCCGCCGCCTGGAGACCCCCAGCCAGGCCGAACTCGCCCAGCTGCGCAGCATGGGGCTCGACCCGGACCGACTGCCCGACGGCAAACTGGCCCGCTCTCCGGGCTGCCAAGAGTGTTTCAACTCCGGCTACCAGGGGCGGACCGCGATCTATGAAATGCTTCCCATGGTCGAGGAGGTCCGAAGCGAGGTGACCGCCAACGCCAGCGCCAGCGTCCTCAAGCGGATCGCCGTCAAGGATCTGGGGATGCGAACTCTCCGCCAGGACGGGCTGCAGAAGATCGTGGAGGGTCGGACTTCCCCGGACGAGGTCATGCGGGTCACCCAGCTCGACGTGCTCTAGGCCTGCCAAGGATGCCGATCTACGAGTGGAAAGGCTTCGATGCACGGGGCAAGAAAGCCTCGGGTGTGATCGACGCGGATTCTCCCCGCGAGGCGCGCATCAAGCTCCGGCGCCAGTCCCGGCTCGTGACCGAGATCGCGGAGGCTGGAGCGCCCCGCAAGGAAAGGGCCGAGGCGGCCCGTCGCGCCAAGGAATCCAAGCTCAAGACCAAACTCCGCGAGGGCCTGGCGGCCGCCCAGGGGCGGGGCAAACGAGCCCGGATCGGGAAACGTCGCCTGGAGGAAGTCAGCACCTTCACCCGCCAGCTCGCGACTCTGTCCAAGGCGGGAATCCCGATCACCGAGGCCCTGCGCGCGATCATCGAACAAACCGATGTCAAACGACAGGAGCTGGTCTATCGGGACATCCGGGAACGCATCGCCCAGGGCACTCCCACCGCGGACGCCCTGGCCGCCCATCCCGACTGGTTCGACGAACTCTACGTCTCGATGGTTCGTTCCGGGGAGGCCGCCGGTCGTCTGGACGAGGTCCTGGAACGCCTCGCTTCCTTCATCCAGAACCAAACCCAAGTCCGGAATCGAGTCCAGGCGGCCCTCGCCTATCCGATCATCATGTTGGTCATCGGTATCCTGGTGGTCTCGGTGCTGCTGATCGCCGTCGTCCCCAAGATCACCACCATGCTGGAGGGGCGTGGTCTGGAGCTCCCGCTCCCCACCCGGATCCTCAAGGAGACCTCCACGTTCCTGGTCGGTTACTGGTGGTCGCTGCTCCTGATCGGGATCTTCGCGATGTTGGTCTTCAACCTGATCTATTCCTCGGAGAAGGGGCGTCTGAAGGTGGACAGCAAGCTGTTGAGGCTCCCCTTGTTCGGAGATCTGCTCACCAAGCAGGCCCTCTCTCGCTTCGCCGAGACCTTCGCCACCCTGCTTCGTTCGGGGGTGCCGGTGGTCCGATGCCTGGAAGTCACCCGCACGGTCCTCGGCAATCGCCTCCTGGAGAAGACCATCGACGACGTGCGCGCCCAGATCCTCGAAGGCGCCGACATCGCGACCCCGATCAAGAAATCCGGTGTCTTCCCTCCTCTCGTCGGCTACATGATCGCGGTCGGTGAGCAGTCGGGGGAACTCGACACCATGATGACTCAGGTCGGGGAGTCCTACAGACTGGAGGTGGAGATCGCCACGCAAAAGTTCACCTCCCTGATCGAGCCCCTGCTGATCGTCTTCCTCGCGGTCCTGGTCGGCTTCATCGTGTTGTCGATCCTCTGGCCGGTCCTCCAAATGTCCCAATCCTTCTAAGCATGAAGAAACGAACCACCCCTCGCGCGCCGCGCCGCGCCGGCTTCACCCTGATCGAGATCATGGTGGTGATGCTGATCATCGGGCTGATGGTCAGCGTCGTCGCCCCCAACGTCTGGAACACCTTCATCCGCAGTCAAAAGGGCATTGCTCGCCAGCAAATCCACAATCTGAAGGGTGCGGTGGAGATGTACAGCCTCAACAAACACGAGCTTCCCGATGACCTGGAAATGCTCACCGAACCCGATCCCGAGACGGGAAAGTCCTGGTTGCCCAAAGTGCCGTTGGACCCGTGGGGGAACGAATACGTGTACCAGGTCGATCGCGACGGAACCTACGAGATCCTCTCCTACGGCAAGGACGGCCAGCCGGGCGGGGAGGGGGAGAATGCCGACATCTCCTCGAAGGACGAGGATCAATAGGGGCCCAGGAGGGTGCGGATCGTCGCCAGTCCGGCTCGCGGGGGCTTCACACTCATCGAGATTTCGGTGGTGGTGCTGATCATCGCTCTGATGCTCACCACCGTCACCGTCAGCCTCGATGGTTTCCTCCCCTCGACCCGCACGGAGTCCGCGGCGCGCCAGCTGCTCGCCACTCTGGATCTGGCCCGCACCTCATCGGTCTCCTTCGGGCGACATTACGAGGTGGAGATCGACCTGGATCGGGGGCGTTACCGGATCTTGACTCCATTCGACGAGGATGGGGATCCCGCGCGATCCCCGCAAGAGCGAGTGGGCTTGAGCTGGACCCAGCTCCGCGACGGGGTCACCATCGAAGGCATCTATGACGCGGCCGGGACACCGACTCGGCGCGGGATCTACACGGTTCCCTTCACTCCCTCCGGCTCCTCCACCGAACTGAGCATCCACTTCCAGAACAGCGCCGGGCCCGCGCACGATTTGACCGCACGGATTTCCGCCCTGACCGGTCAGACCCAGGTACTCCAGGGCTTCGAACTGCCCCAGCCCCTGAGCGAGGATGACTTCCTCTAGGCGCGGGCGACGGGCTTTCACCCTGATCGAGGTCATGGCGGCCCTGATGCTCCTCGCCATCTCCATGACCGTCCTGTTGGAAATGCGCAACAACGCCATCGCGGGGGCGGCCGAAGCTCGGGATCTGGCCCTGGCCTCCCGGCTGGGCGTAGGCCTGCTCCATCGGATCCGGGCCGGTCGCGTCCCGGATCTCTTCGATGGTTACCAAGGAGATTTCGCGGACCAGGATCAACCCGGTTTTCATTACGTCATTGGGATCGGCGACGGCAGCGTCTATTCGGGAGGCAATGCGACCGATCCAACCGAGCAAGTGTGGCGGGACCAGGCCGAGAAGAACTACGAGGAATCCCAGGACAGCGAACGAAAACCGGAGTTGACTCGGGTCTTCGTGACCGTGAGCTGGCAAGGGCGCGCTCCGGAAGAGCAGAAGTACACCCTGGAAACCTTGATTCCCACCTGGGCCGTCGATCAGGATTTCGAACTCTATCAGCAGCTTTGGGGTACCAATCTGCCCGCGGAGGTCCGCTGATGGAGCGGCGCGGCTTCACCCTGATCGAAATCCTGCTGGCCCTCCTGATCAGTGCCCTGATCATGACCGCGATCCTGTCTTCGATCGACTACACCGCCAAGGCGGTGGATGCGGTCCACAACGTGATCGAATCCGAAGACGCCGGCCCGCGGATCCTCCGTCTCATCGAGCGGGACCTGGCTGCTCTCGACGTCTACGATGCCGCCGATTACACCGTTTTCCGGGGCAAGAACGAGATCATCGGTGGCGCCGATGCCGACACCCTGGACTTCCTCTGTCGGCGCCGTTCCTCGATCCCCTATCACGACCTCCTGAATCTCCAGGATTCCTGGTCGCCGCTGGTCGAGGTCGGCTACCGTCTTCGCCGCCATCCCCGGATCGCCGACTTCCTGGAACTCTACCGGCGCGAGGATTTCTTCGCCGATGACAAGCCCTTCGAAGACGGCCATTTCTCGCTGCTCTACGACCGGATCATCAACTTCGACGTTCTCTATTACGCCAAACCGGAGCTGGACCCGACCTCCGAGGACGAGTGGGATTCGGCCGATCGAGAGGCCCTTCCTTATGCCCTGGAAATCCACATGGACCTGGAAGTGCAGCCGCGGCGCTCCCTGGAGAGCCTGGGCATCCTGGGGAGCAACCGCTCCCGGCTGGAATTCCAGGACATCCTGGCTCTTCCAGAGGAGGAGCGTTGGGTGTTCCGCAACCGAATCCATCCGGTGCTCCCGGAGCCCGGAAAGGCCACGGGGCCGGGTACGGGCACGGGGATCCAGGCCGGTGGCCCGGGTGGGGCCCGACCCGCGGGTGGTCCTCCCCCTCCCGGCCAGGGCGGTGGACAGGACCTCCCCCTGCGCGGTACCGGGGCCCCGAATTAGCTTTCGAGCGAAGCGGCCAGGCGTTCCTGCCCACCCATGAAGGGACGTAGAGCGACAGGGATGGCTACGCTCCCGTCTGCTCGCTGATGATTCTCCAGGAGGGCGATCAGGACCCGAGGCGAGGCGATCACGGTGTTGTTGAGGGTATGGCAATAGAGCGGTTTGCCCCCTCCCCTGGGACGATAGCGCAACCCCAGCCGTCGCGATTGGAAGTCATGGAAGCGGGAGGCGGAGTGGGTCTCTCCGTAGCCTCCCCGGCTGGGCATCCAGGTCTCGATGTCGAACTTTTGGATCTGCCCCTGGCCCAGATCCCCCGCGCAGACATTGACGACCCGATAAGGGAGTTCCAGTTGGTCCATCAGGTCGGTGGCATGACCGAGCATACGTCGATGTTCTTCCCGCGACCACTCCGGATCGTTGGGCCCGATGACCACTTGCTCGACCTTCCAGAACTGATGTACGCGGTAGAGCCCCTTGGTGTCCTTGCCATAGGTGCCGGCCTCCCGCCGATAGCAGGGGGTCGCGGCGATTCGGCGGATGGGGAGTTGGGCCTCCTCCAGGACCTCTCCGGAGTGGATCGAGGTGAGGGAGACTTCGCTGGTTCCGACCAGGTTCAACTCGTCCCGCTCACAGCGGTAGGCCTGCTCCGCCCCGCCGGGGAAATACCCCGTGCCGGTCATGCAAGCGTCGTTGACCAGCGTAGGGACGGAGCAGAGCTGGAAACCACGATCCTGCATGTGGGCCATCGCCAGTTGAAGCACCGCCTGTTCGAGCCGTGCGCCATCCCCGAGCAGCAAGTAGTTCCGAGTGCCCGCGAGTTTGACCCCGCGAGGGATGTCGATGATACCCAATCGCTCTCCGATCTCCACGTGGGAGAGCGCGGGGAAGGAGAACTCGGGAACTCGACCGTGCCGGGAAATGGGTTGGTTCTCGCGGTCGTCGGCACCGTCAGGGACTTCGGGAGAGGGCGGCATGGGCAGCCAGAGGGCGAGTTCCTGAACTCGGCTGCGGAGTCCCGCCTCTTCCTTCTCCAGTTCCTTGACCCGGGTCTTGATCTCCCGCTGGCCGCGAGCGGCGGCGGCGCGTTCCTCTGCGGGGAGCTTGCCCAGTTCTCGAGCCGCTGCCTTGAGTTCCGCGCGCAGGCTCTCCATCTGGGCGAG
>CAYVRL010000091.1:0-7416 GCA_964454065.1 uncultured Planctomycetales bacterium
GTTCCGGCCCCGAAGGAAGAGCCGCTCCCCGATCCCCGGCCCCCCTTCCGTTCCCTCCTCGCCGAGGCGGCCCGGCGCCCCGTCCTGCCCACCCGGATCCTTCCCTTCCAAGGAACCACACCGGAATCCGCCCCCCCCGCAGTGGTTGCCGAGGGGCTGCCGGAAGTCCATCCCCCCCTGGATTTTCGTGCCCTGGACCAGGAAGGCGGCATCCGTCTGAGCTGGGTTCAAGATCCCCGCAACCCCGTCGAGGGCATCCGCTACCGGATCCGGCGCTGGGCCGGAGAGGCCGATCCGGTGGACCTCCCGCCGGTGGAGGGCCTGGAATACCTGGACCAGGTGGAGTGCGAAGGCATCCACTATCAATACAGGCTGCGCGCCGAGCTGATCCGCGAGCTTCCGGGGCCGGAGGGGCCTCGCACGGTCACTCGGCTCTCGAGCGCGGTCGCCGCCAGCGCGACCCTGCCTCGGCGAGCCCAATGGGTGGCCCTCGGTCGGGACGAGGAGGGTCGGATCCTGCTCCTGCTCCGCCGTCCGGGCCACCCCGAGGGGGGGCCATGGGCCGCGCGCGCGGGTCAGCCGATCGGGGACAGCGGGTGGTTCCTGGAGGGAATGAGTCTCCATGAAACCGTCCGGGAGATGGAGACTAGAGTGCCCCGCTTTGACGCACTGGGCCGCAGGGTCATAATCAACGGCCGTCCTGCTGACCATACCCGGTTGGTCAAGGTACATCCCGTGCTCGCAAGCCTTCGTCTCTCCGACCCCTGTGGCGCGTCCACCTCCGTGGAGCTCGAACTCCCGGTGGCGCATCCCACGGGTCCGGGAGACTGATCCCCCTAGTCCCTACCGGTCCTGGTCCCCCCTGACGTCCGGCCCGTCGCCCCCGCCCGCGGTCGTTCCCCCATCGCCGAAATCAAAGCCGATGCGCATCACGAGGTTCTCCTTCCTCCTTCTTCCCGCCCTCGCCCTGGCTGCGTGCCAATCCACTTCCGGCGAATGGCAGGATGACGACACTGGCCTCCTGAGCGAGACCGAATCCCCGTCTGCCGAAGTCTCGACGCCGGTCGCGCAAGCGCCCACTCCCGCCGCCAATCCGGAGCAGGATGCGCGCAGCCAGGTCGACGTTCGGATCCAGAAGCGGCAGGTCCTGGCCCGCAATTTCGTCGACCAGGGCGACGATGCCTTCGCTCGCGGCGACTTCAAGGGCGCCGCCCAGCTCTACGCCGAAGCCATGCAGCTCGATCCCGACAGCCGGGATGCGCGCGACGGCCTCCGGCGCTGTGAAGCCCAACTCTCCGGCAATGCCTGGGACACCGATTCGGCGGAGGACCGTCTCGCCCAGAGCGAGGTCCGCTGGGCACAGCGACACATCCAGGTCGAAGGCCTGGTCTCCGACGGGGACCGCGCGATGGCATCCGGCGATTTCGAGACCGCGGTCCGCAATTTCCAGGCTGCGGAACTCGCGTTGCGGACCAACCCGGCGCTGGCCGGCGGCTCCTTGGACCACTCCCTGGTGAGCGCCAAGCTCCAGGAAGCCACGCAGGCCCGCGATGATGCGGCCGCTGCGGTCAAGAGCGCCCAGAAGGCCGCCGCCGAGGCCCAGGCCGCCGCCGAGGCCAAGGCGCAGACGGAGTACCAGGAGAATCGCATCCGCACCCTCTTCCAGGATGCCAACGCCTCCTTCTCCGAGGGCTTCTACGAGCGCGCTCTCTCCACCCTCGATGCGGTCCTCGAACTCGACCCTCGCAACGGGGACGCCCTCCGCCTCCGTGAAGTCGCCAACGAGGCCTGGCACGACAAGCGGGAGCGGGACACCACGGGCCGTTTCCGCGAAGAATGGAAGCGCACCTTCGAGGAAATGAAGTCCCTCCTGGTGCCGCCGAAGAGTTCCATCGAATACGACGTCGACTACTGGCGCAATGTGGTCCAGCACCGCCAGCCCCTGGAGTCGGTGGTCGCGACCAAGAGCGAATCCCCCGAGGACCTCGCGGTGCGCAAGGAACTGGAGACCACCCGCATCCAGCCCACCTTCGACAACACCGTCGAGGAAATCGCCAGCAACCTCGCGGCTTACACCCGGGTGAATTTCGTGGTCACCCGCGCGGTCCGCGAGGACCTGGACGAAGACACCAAGACCGTCCGTTTGCAGATCTCCCGGCCGATGCCGGTTTCCAGGATCCTGGATCTGATCGAATCGCAAACCGGCGGTCAGGTCAAGTTCAAGATCGAGCACGGCGTGGTCAAGGTGATGTCCGCCGAGGAAGCCAGTGGCAACCAGGTCCTCCAGAAATACGAGGTCCGCGACATCGTCCGCCCGGTCAAGGACTTCGTCGGCACCGACGTCAATCTCAGCCCCTCCGGCGGCATCGAGCAGGTGGACGAAGAACTTCCCGAGCGGGAGGCCACCATCCTCACCGAGGACGACCTCCTCTCCGCCATCCAGGAGAACATCGAACCGGATGCCTGGGACGACACCGCGACCATCAGCGTGGAGAACGGCACTCTGATCGTCTTCGCGAACCCGGGCATCCAGAAGCGGATCCAACAACTCCTGAGCGACCTGCGCCGTTCCTCGAACGTGATGGTCGAGATCAAGGTGCGTTTCCTGAAGGTGGAGGATTCCTTCCTGCAAGACATCGGGGTGGACTTCCGTGGTCTGGGCAACCAGGCCACCTCCGGCCTACCCGGCCAGGGCGCCAGCTTCGTCTTCGACGACTTCGGCACCAACTTCGGTCCCAGCGACCCGGGCACCTTGGGCACGGACAACACCGCGGGCGCTTACTTCCGAGAGGCAAGCGACGATGTCAACATCATCGCCCGCACGGAGAACCTCTACGACAGTGGTCTCGGTTCCGAACAGGGCTTGGTCGGTTCGGGGGGTCTGTCCATGCAATGGACCTGGTTGGACGACACCCAGGTCGAGACGGTCCTCCGCGCGGTCGAGAAGTCGCGCCGCAGCGAAGTCATGACGGAGCCCAAGCTGATGGTGTTCAACACCCAGCGCGCCACCCTCACGGTGGCCAATCAGGTCAGCTACGTGGGTGACTTCGACGTCGAAATCGCCCAGGCCGCCGCGATCGCGGACCCGATCGTCCGGGTGGCCCGGGACGGCGTGTTCCTGGACGTGCGTCCCGTGGTTTCCGCCGACCGGCGTTTCACCTACATCGATGTCCGGCCCACGGTCGCGACCCTGAAGCGCCCGATTCCGACCTTCCAGACTTCCCTGGGCACCGGTTCGCCGGTGACCATGCAGCTTCCCGAGCTGGAACTCCAGAAGATCCGCACCCGGGTCATGATTCCCGACGGCGGCACCCTACTCCTCGGCGGCATGAAGATCGCGAACCAGCAGGACCTCGAGTCCGGAGTCCCGATCCTGAACCGGATTCCGATCGTCTCCTTCTTCTTCTCGCGGAAGGGGCAATACGAGTCCTACCAAAAGCTGATCATCCTGCTCACGGCTCGAATCATCCTCCCCGAGGAATTCGAGCCCTCCGCGGAGCCGGGTAGCGCCAACTGAGCGGTTCTCGCTCGCGACCGCGGCGGTTCCGGTTGCCGCGGTCGTCTTCGTTCCTAGTAGTACCGTTCCGTCCCGGAGAATACGGCGATGCTCCTCACGGTTGGGATCCTCCTTAGCTTCTGCCCCCTCGCCCTGCCTCAGGACGAGAGCGTGGGCAATGCCCGCATGCGCCGCGAAGCGGCCTTCGCCAAGGCGCTCACCTACGAATTCGGCTATACCGATCTGGCCGAGCGGGTCCTGGACGAGGCCCTCAAGACGGCCTCGGGATCCGATCGCAGCCTGCTCCTGCTCACTCGTTGCGACATCCGCAAGCTGGGAGCCGGCTTGAGCAAGGACAACCCCTCCCGCCTCGCCGCCCAGGCCTCCGCCGGCGCGGCCTACGTCGAGTTCCTGAACGGCAACCCGCCGGAGAGTCAGGCGGCCCAGGCACGGGTCAAACTCGGAGAGCTGGCCTACCAGTACGGGCGCACCCTCACCCAGATCCTCGAAGAGGATCCCCCGACTCCGGAGAAACGCCAGGAGATGCTCTCCACCGCCGAGAACATCTTCAAGGCCGCCCTGAAGGGCCTCAACCAGACCATCCGTACCTGGGAGGCGATGCCGGAGGGCGACGAGAAGACCGCCCAGCAGCGTTCGGACTACTTCCCCGCCAACTTCTACAAGGCGATGGTCTATCTGGATTGGGCGGAACTCTACCCAGCCGGCTCCTTGGAGCGGGACGAACGCTCCTCCAAGGCCCTGGAGCTCCTGGAAGACTTTTCCCTCCTCGTGGGAGAGACCTCCCGAGCCGGAATGATGGGCTTCAAGTACATGGGGGATGCCTACACCCTCCGTGGCGAGTACGAAGATGCCCAGACCTTCTACGAACACGTGATCGAGAACGCCCTTCCCGAGGATGCGCTCGACAAACTCACGGACGCCGAGATCGACGGGCGCCGTGGGGTCGTTCAGGAGGCCTACCTCTCCCTGATGCGCATGGAACTCAAGCAGGGCCGCATGGCGGATGCCGCGCAGCTCGGAGAGACCTTCCGTACTTGGGTGGACGACGAAGGCGTGATCTTGACGGACGCGGGCTACCGGGTTCTGCTCGAGATCGCTCGAGAACGCATTCTCTCCCGGAAGTTCGGCGAAGCCTTGGCCTTCGCCGACCGGGTCCACCGGGAGAACGAGGGCAAGGCCTTGCAGTTGGAAGCCGATCAGGTCATGGCGGAAGCCATCGCGGCGGCCCCCGCCAATGCCCCCATTTCCCTGGATACCGTCTTTCAAGCCGCCCGCGGGGCTTTCTACAGTCACCTACCCAAGCGGGCCCGGGAACTCTTCCTGATGCTCCTCCAGCGCCTTCCCGGGTCCAACCAGGCCGATGAAATCGGCCCCGAGAGTTATTACCTGCTTGGCCGCATCTACGCGGACGAAGACCTGCGCCTGGAGGCCGCGGTCACTTTCCAAACCGGCTACGAACAGTTCCCCGACGACGAAGACTTCGCACCGAAGAACGCCCAGCGATGGATGAACACCGCCGATGCCCTCCGCAACGCGGCTCCCGGCGACAAGATCCTGAACGACTTCTACAACCAGGCGATGACCGCGGTGACCGAATCCAGCACCGGCGGTGCCCCCGACCAAGCGCTCTGGCGAGCCGCCACCAGCGACTATGGGCTGGCCAAGGAAGCGCGTCACCGGGCCCGGGGCAAATCCGCGCTCAGTCAGGAAGCCCAGGAAGCGCTGGCGGCCTATGACCAGGCGCTGACCGATTACCAGCGTATCGAGAAGGCCAGCCGCTACTACGAGAAGGCGATCGTCCAGTCCGGCATGTGCGAATACTGGAAAATGCTCTGGGACGACAGCGCCGGCAGCCGTGCTTTCGGGATCTTCGACGATTACCTGGAGCACTACACCAAGGACCCCGAGAACACCCCCCAGGACGCACGCGCGCGCAAGACCCGCACCGAGGCCACCGCCCAAGCGGACTTCTACCGCGGTCAGGTCCGTCTCCGCCAGGCCCGTGCGGGCGATTCCTCCAAGTGGCAAGAGGTCCTCGATCTCTATGCCGAGTACGGGAAGCGCCACCCGGAGCAGAAGTCCTACGCCGGTGCCGCCCTCGCCGCCGAAGTCGAGGCCTATCTCGCCCTCGGAAAGGAGAAGGAAGCCGTCGCGGTCTTCGAAGCCGTGAACTCGGGTGGCTTCCAGGACGCCCGCATCGCGCAAGTGGCACACATGCTCTTCGCCTACGAGCAAGCCAAGGCCGATCAGGCCCAAGGCAAGGAGAAGAAGGCCCTCCAGCGCCTGGCCGCCAACTACCTGCACATCGCGAACAGCCACACCGCAACGGTTCCATGGCAGAACCTCCTCCAGGAGGCCCGCCTCCGTCTCGCCACGGGGGAAGCCTCCACCGCGGCGACCCTGCTGGAGAAGATCCTCCGCGAAGACTCGGATAGCCCGGACTTCGACGAAAACAGCAAGTTCTACACCCGCCTCGACCTCGTGGATGCCTTGCTCGCTCAGGACAAGACCTCGGTCGCGGCACCGATCATCGATGAACTCCTGGCCAGCCGCCCGACCAACCTCCGCGTCATCCAGGCCTCCGTGAAGGTCCTGGCGGGGTACGCTCAGGTGAGGAACGGAAAGGTGGTGGAAGTGCCAGGCGTGGGCACCAAGGAAGCATTCGAGAAGGCCACCCAACTGGTGACCACCCTCACCCAGCTCGCCGAGAACGCGGCCGTGAAGAGCGGGGTCAACAAGTTCCAATCCGCGGACTACTGGAAGGCGCGATTGAGCCTCGCCTACCTTCTCTACCGCAGGTCCAAGATCGACAGCAGCTACCAGGGCAAACACCTCGCTCTGATCGAAAGCCTCGAACGGCTGGCCCCGGATCTGGGGGCCGAGGCCGCCGGGGAAGACGTCCACACCCTCTTCCAATGGCTGAAGACCCGCTGAGAGCATTCCGATGAGCATCCTCTGCGCTTTGAGCCTCGCCCTTCCCGCCCTGGCGGCCCTCCCCCAGGATCACGTCCAGCTCGTTGACGGCTCCACCGTGATGGGCAAGATCGCCTCCGCGACCCTGGAAGGGGCCAAGATCACCAGCCCCGCGGGGGAAGAGAGTTTTCCCGCCGGTCAGGTGCTGTCCGTGCGTTACGGTCCGATCCCGGCGGAAATGGAACAGGGAGAGGCTTTCCTCTCCACCATGGAATACCAGAACGCCAGCAATGCCTTCGCGGCCGCCGCTGCTTCGACCGAAGGCGGCTTGAAGCGGAGTGCCGAATTGCGTCGGGCCGAGGCCCTGCTGGCCTGGTCCCGCGTGGATTCCGGCCAGGCTGGAAGCGCGGTGCAAGCCTTTCAGGACTGGGTCGCGGCCTATCCGGACGATTTCCTGCTGATCCGCGCCCGTCTCGGCCTGGGCCAGGCCTTGGCCGCCGCGGGAAAGGTCGAGGAAGCAGCCAAGGAACTCGAAGGCGTCGCCACCCTGGCATTCGACAAGAACCTGGCACCCAACGTGGAATTCGAGGCCCGCTACCGGCGTTGCCAGGCCTACCTGAGCGGAGGCCAAGCCGGAGTCGCGGAAGCCCGCCTGCGGGATCTGGTTCCCAAGATCGAGACCAAGCTCCAGCCTTCCGATACTCCCGCGGGGCTCCGCCCCCTCCTCCGCGACTTGCTCTCCCGCAGCCAAATCCTCCTCGGAGACGCGATCGAGGCCAAGGACGGCATGACCGCAGCCAAGGCCTACTGGGAGAGCCTGACCCGGGATCCACGGGCCGGGCTGGACGTCCGTGCCGCCGCCACCGTGGGCCTGGCGCGCGCCGCCAAGATCGCCGGAGAGCCCCGGCGGGCTCAGATCCTCCTCGCCAAGGTGGTGGCCACCATGCCGGCCAGCCCGGAAGTCTCCGCCCGGGCTCTCTACGCCC
>CAYVRL010000092.1:0-7356 GCA_964454065.1 uncultured Planctomycetales bacterium
CATCCTCGTGGAGGAGACCGATTCGTGAGCTTTTCCTCTCGTTTGTGGCAAATCCTGGAGGATCGGGGCACTCCCGCCATGGTGGGCCTCGACCCGCGACCGGATCACTTCCCTTCCCCTTTTCGCGAGCGGGCTCGAGAAGACCCCGCCAATACCGGTCGGGTCTTCATGGACTACCACCGGGCCCTCCTGGAGGTGATTGCCGCACGGATCGGAATCGTCAAGATCCAATCGGCATTCTTCGAACGCATCGGACCCGGAGGAATGGCTGCGCTGGCCGATGCGGTGGAGGCGGCCCACGACCACGGTCTTCTGGTCCTGATGGATGCCAAGCGTGGCGATATCGGTTCGACCGCCGAAGCCTATGCGGAAGCATTCTTCGAGGGTACCGGCTTTCCCGCTTGTGACGCATTGACGGTCAACCCCTACTTGGGAAAGGATGCGTGCCTACCCTTCGTCGAAAGCGCCCGCGAACACGACTGCGGTCTATTCTTTCTCGTGAAGACCTCCAACCCAGGGGCGGGGCTTTTCCAGGACCACGGAGACCCGCCCCTGTCGGAGAAGGTGGCGGGAATGGTGGCCCAGTGGGGGGAGAGCTGGCACGATGATTCCGGATGGTCCTCGATCGGCGCCGTGATCGGCGCGACGAGACCGACCGAGTTGGCGCGCTTCCGGGAACTCATGCCCCGCGCTCCGCTGCTCCTTCCCGGTTTCGGTTTCCAGGGAGGTTCGGCAGAAGGCCTGGAGGCGGCATTCCGAGAGGATGGCTCCGGGGCGGTGGTGAGCGCCAGCCGTTCGATCCTCTGGGCGCACGAGCGCGAGGATCTCGCCCACTTACCTTCCTGGGAAGACCGTGTGGACACGGCGCTGGACGAAATGATCCGCGCCCTTCGGCATCTTCGTCCCTCGCCTCGATGATGCCGCAAGCGGAGGCCCTTCCTCGGCTGCGTCTGCCTCCCGCCTTGGCCGGCGGACCCCTGCTGCACCTCAATCGGCTCCTGCTCGGTTTGGCGAGGTCGCGGCGGGAGGGGGATGGCAGACTGCGTCTGGTCCTCGACGAGGGGCTGATTCGCGCGCATCATCGTCGGGTAGGGGTGTTGAATCGGCGTGGAGACGTCGTTTTCCTCCCCGGGCCCGAGAACGGGGTTTTCGACGCCGTCCGTCGTTCCGCTCTTGCGGCGGCCCTCGTGGACACCATGCCGGCCACCAGGGAAGCCCGGGCCGTGGTGGATCGCCTCCTTCCTGCCCCGGGAGTCTCTCCACTCGAAGCCTCCCGCGCGCTCTGGTCCGAACTGCTCGGTCCCGCAGGTTTGATGGTGGAGGTTGGTCGACCAGCGGGGCCGACCGGCTCCGGCATTTCGTGTCAGGAAACGGGAAGAAGTCACCCGGCATCTCGTGTCACGTGGGTGGGGGTGTGGCAGAGGAAGGCGAGGGAAGAGTTGAGGCGGACCTCCGAACGGGAGGAGGAGGGGGAGGGCCTTGCGGGGGAATGGGAGGATTTCGAGGTCCAGTGCGAGGAGGGGCTCGCGCGGCTGGGAAGGCGGGTGAAGGAAGAGGAGCCACGGGCTTTCGGGGCCTGGCATCGGCTTCGCCGCGAGATCCGGCGGGCGAATGGAGGGTTTCGGCGCCGCTTCGAGCGGAATCGCCGGAATCGGAGCGCGATTCGCGGGGCGAGACTCCAGGCCTTGCACCAGGCCTTGAGGCCCCTCGGGGATCACCAAGAGGAACATTTGGGGCTCCTCGCCGCGGCCGCGTTCCTTCAACTCGACCTCGACCGCCTGGAGGAAGCGGTGACCTTGCTAGAGGAAGCCCCGGATCAAGAGGAGCTGCTTGTAAGCACGCAGCCCCTTCAGTTCCTGGATTAGGAATCAAGTCCCTCAGCGGCTATCTTGGGGGTGTGCGCGTCGTTTCCGTCATCAATCAGAAGGGAGGGGTCGGTAAGACGACCACTTGCGCCAACCTCGGCGCGGCCTTGGCCCGGACCGGGCATCGGGTCCTGCTCCTGGATCTCGACCCCCAGGCCCACCTCTCGATTTGCTTCGACCGCCTCCCGGAACCGGGGGAACCGTCGACCTACAGCCTCTTGAACGGCATGCACCCGCTCGCGGAGGTGGTCCAATCCACCGGGGTGGAGGGCCTCTGGATCGCGCCGACCAATCTGGACTTGACCGGCGCCGAGACCGAGCTGGCCGGCGAGATCGGACGCGAAACCCTCCTCCGGGATGCCCTCCAGGCCTACGCCGACCACGACTCCGCCCCGGACCTGGTCCTCCTGGATTGTCCGCCCTCCCTGGGCCTACTGTCCCTCAACGCGCTGGTGGCCTCTCGTGGGGTCATGATCCCGTTGCAGGCGGAGTTCTTTGCGCTCCAAGGCATGGCTCAACTGCTCGATGTGTTGGAACGGGTCAAACGACGTCTCAATCCCGAACTGGAACTGCTCGGCATCCTCGTCGGCATGTTCCAGAAGCAACGCAAGCTTTCCCGGGAGGTCCTCCAGGAACTCCACCGGCACTTCGGAAGCCTGCTCTTCCAGACCCTGGTGAGGGTCAATGTCCGCCTGGCCGAGGCCCCGAGCCACGGCTTGACGATCTTCGACTATGCCCCGGCGAGTCCTGGCGCGGCGGATTTCCGGGCACTCGGGAACGAGTTCGCCCGCCGCCTCGGCCTGCGACTCCCGGCGGTCGAAACGCCCCCGTCCGCGGCGCCCGCCGCCGCACCCGAAGTCCGGACCGCTCCGCCCCCTTCCCTGCCGACGGAGCCCGTTCCCACGGAGCGCCCCTCTGGATAGGCTCTTCCTCGACCACAACGCGGGCGCAGCGGTCCGTCCGGAAGTGGCCGAGACCTGGCTCCGCGTAAGCCGCGAGGCCCCGGCCAACCCCGCCTCCTTGCATCGGCCTGGGCAGCGGGCTCGCGCCATTCTCGAAGACGCTCGGGAACGAGTCGCGGAGCTCCTCCGTTGCGAGGCCCGCGAGGTGATCTTCACCTCCGGCGCCACCGAGTCCAACAATCTCGCCCTCTTCGGCTTGGCCCGTGGTCTCCGCGACCTCCACGGCGCACCTCCGCTCCTGCTCTCCTCGGCGGCGGAGCACCCCTCGGTCCTCGGGCCGCTCCGCAGTCTCCAACAGCAGGGTTTTCCTCTGAAGCTGGTCCCAGTCGACCCCCATGCGAAGGCCTCCATCCCAGACATGCAGGAAGCCCTCGCGGAACACCCCCGAGCGATCGTCGCCCTCCAGTGGGCCAACCATGAGACCGGCGTGGTCCAGAATCCTTCCAGCCTGCTGGAGGCCCTTCCCGAAGACGCCCACCTCCACTGTGACGCCGCCCAAGGTTGGGGCAGACTCCCTTTCGACCCTTCCCTCGAGGGGGCCCACAGCGTCGTTCTCTCGGGACACAAGTTCGGCGCTCCCAAGGGGATCGGTGTCTTGCGCCTGCGCTCCGACTGCTTCTTGGAGCCCTTGCTGGTGGGCGGCGACCAACAGCGGGCCCTGCGTCCGGGGACGGAGTCGCCCGCCCTCGCCGCAGCCTTCGCGCTGGCCTTGGAACTCGCCGCGGCGGAGCGGAAGGTCTATGCGGAACGGACCTGGGCGGCAGGGGAGGCTCTCCTGAGCGAACTTCGCGCCGGTTTTCGCCGGGCCGGACTTTCCTTCGAGGACCGGGTGGTCCTCAACTGCCCCAGGATCCCCGGTCAGGTGCTTCCCAACACGCTGAATTTGAGTTTCCGAGGAGTGGATGGTCGTCTCCTGCTCCCCGCCTGCGATGCCGAGGGCCTGGCCTTGGCCTCCGGTTCGGCCTGTGCCAGCGGGGCCCCGGAACCCTCCCCCGTGCTGCGCGCCTGCGGACACCCGGAAGCTCTTGCCCGGGCCAGCCTTAGGATCAGTTTCGGGGGCGAGCAAACGGCTTCCGAAGGAAGGGAGGCGGGCCGCCGCCTCACTGCGTTGATCTTGCGCGCCTACAAACTTGCTAATCATTAGTCGTGGAGATTCCAACCTTTTATCGCCCCCTTTGTCTTTTCCTTGGTGGCCCCTTCCTTCGGCTCGCTATTCTGGAGCCTCCTTGGGCGCGAGCCGTAAACCATTTACCCCTAATGGTTTATAGCTCGTCGACGCTTTCGGAGTCCGTCCTTTGCCCCCCCAACTCACGCAAACCTGGCGACGTGCCCTCGAGCGAATCGTCGATGCTTGTGGTCGAGAGAATGTCGACTGCTGGTTCGCCGATAGCAACTTGATCGAGCTGGCCCTGCCCGAATCGGCCACGATTCAGGTGCCTTCCCGTTTCCACGCGGATTGGATCCAGGAGAAATTCCAGCGAGAGCTCTGCGCCTCGCTCGGGGTCCGGGATTGCCGCTTCGACATCCTCCCTCCCGACGATCCCTCCCCTTCATCCAATTCCAAGAACTCGGTTTCCACCGCTCACCAGGACTCCCGGGCATTGCCCGCCAAGAGCGAAAAGGCGAAACCGGAACGCGGAATCCCGCTGCCGACTTCGGTTTCCCTCCGACCCGACTACAGTTTCGATTCCTTCGTGGTCGGACCATGCAATCATTTCGCCTATGCCGCCGCCCAAGGCGTCGCGGATCCCAACACCCGTTCCTTCAATCCTCTCTTCCTGCACGGCTCCACGGGCTTGGGGAAGACCCACCTCTTGCAGGCCGTAGCCCGGGAAGCACTCGGAAAGCACCCGGAGTGCCAGGTCCTGTTCCTCACCTGTGAACAGTTCGTCAACCATTTCATTTCTTCCCTACATCAAGGAAATCTTTCTTCCTTTCGGGAACACTTCCGAAGCGCCGATGCCCTCATCGTCGACGACGTCCAACTATTGGCTCACAAAGCGCGCACTCAAGAGGAGTTCTTTCATACTTTCAATGCTTTACATGAGGCCGGGAAACAAATCGTCCTCTCCTGCGATTCCCTTCCCGAGGGAATCCCTGAACTCCAGGAACGCCTCATCAGCCGCTTCAAGTGGGGCCTGGTGGTCCAACTGGACCCTCCCGACTACGAGACCCGCTCCGCGATCCTCCGCGCCAAGGCCGACCGCGCGGGTCTGAGTCTGGATCCCCAGATCCTGGACTACCTCGCCGAGAACATCCGCTCCAATATCCGCGAACTCGAGGGCGCCTTGACCAAACTCCACGCCACCGCGAGTCTGATGAACAAAACCATCGATCTCCACCTCGCGGAGTCCATGTTTCCTTGCGCCCAGGAGGAAGGACGGGGAAAACGAATCCGAGTGGATGACGTCATTTCCGTCGTAACCGAGCACTTCGGCGTGAGCATGGCGGAATTGCAGTCCAAGCGGCGCACCCAGTCCGTGGTCTTTCCACGGCAACTCGCTATGTTCCTGGTCCGCCAACTCACGGGCCTGTCCTTGAACGAGATCGGCGGTCACTTCGGCGGTCGGGACCACTCCACCGTCCTGTATTCCCTTCAGAGGGTCGAGCGTCGGCGACTCGTGGACAGCAACTTTTCCGTCCTCCTCGCCGAAATCGAGACCCGGATCCGCGATTCCCGGCGAGGCTCCTGAAGCATGTTCCCGCTCCCTTCGGCGGCTCCGAAACGTGGCCACGAGGGGGGTCTCGGATGCGAGCAAGTTGTGGACAAACCGGGATCCAAGGTGGATTTCCACCGCCTTTCTCCACCTCTTTCCAGGCCCGCTCGGCGGCCTTTCCGTGGCCGGGGGAGAACCCCGGATCCCTCCCCCGTTCCCTCCCCGTCCCTCCCCACTTGTCCACCCCATGGCGAGCAACTCAACTCATTCGCATTCAAACACTTACCTCGTTGGCCCCAAGGTTCTCCACACCCTCCGACCTCCTATACTATGACGACTGTAATTCCTCCTAGTACCACTCGACGCAGAGAAGAAGCCGGAGACCCCGCCTCATGAAGTTCCTCATCGACCGCTTGGCATTCCGCGACGCTCTCTTGCGAGTCGAAATGGCCATCGACCGGAAACCTTCCCGCCCGAGTTTCGGCGGGGTGATGGTCGAGGCCGACAACGATCACCTCATCGTGGTCGCCAGCGATCTGGACATCGCGCTGCGCTACCGGCTGGGAAACGTCCAGGTCGACGAACCCGGTTGGGCTCTGGTTCCCGGCCGCGAGTTGGTCGAGGTCTTCAAGGACATCGAGGCCGACACGGTCACGGTGGAACTCAACGAGCAGAACCAGTTCTCGATCGTCGGCGGAGAAGACCGTTGCGAGCTCGTGACCATGGCCAACAGCGAGACCTCCGACGGTTCCCAAGTCTTGGAAGGCCTCCCCAGCGCCCCGAATCTGAGCGGCGATCCCGCGGTGGTGGTGGAGAAGTCCGTGTTCATCCAGATGGTCCAGAGCACCCGCTTCGCGACCTCCCGCGTGCACGACCTCCGCTTCGCCACCGAGGGCGTACTCTTCGAATCCGAGGACGGTTTCTTGACCTTGGTCAGCACCGACGGCCGCCGCCTGGCTCGTATTCGCCGCTCGGTCGTCTCGGGCGACGCCAAGCAGCGCTCGGTGCTCCTGCCGCGGATGCTGGACCAACTCCTGCGCTACGGACAGGACGAACCGGACGACGAGATCCAGATCTTCTTCCTCGACAACCAGGTCGGTTTTCGGATCGGCAATCTGGAGACCTTCGGTCGCGTCCTGGAGGGCGAGTTCCCGAACTATGCGAACGTGATTCCCAAATCCTGCAAGCACCAGGTTCGGGCGCATCGCGAAGCCTTGTCCCGCAAGCTCCGTCTCGCGAGTCACCTGACCGAGGACGCCAGCGCGGTCGTGCGTCTTTCCGTGGCCGACGACAGCATGGAGATCTCCGCGGAGCACGAAGGCCGTGGGCGAGCCGCATCCACGATCGAAGTGGATTACACGGGCAGCGGCCTGACGACTTCCTTCAATCCCGAGTACCTCCTCGATGGGCTCAAGGCCGCGCATGGCGAGCAGGTGGACATCTCCATGGAGGATCCCGCTCGCCCCGCCAAATTGACGCTCGGTGACGACTTCGACTACGTCGTCATGCCGCTCTCGACTTTCGCTTGAGCATGTCCGCTCGGCGCAGGAGTCAACCGCTCCCGTTACGGGAACTGCTGAACCAGGTTCTGCTGAAGCGCGGAATCACCCGCACCGTGGAACACCGGGTGGTCTTCGAGGCCTGGGAGCGGGTGATCCCCGATAACATCCGTACCCGTACCCGGGCCTTGTCCTTCCGCGGCGGCCGTCTTCTCGTCGGAGTGTCTTCCGCCCCGCTCTTCGAAGAACTGCGTTGTTTCCGCGAAGCCGAATTCCTGCGCCTTCTCAACGAGGAGATCACTCGGACCGGGGTGACTCCAGCCCCGCTCGTCACTCGCCTCGAGTTGCGCCGCGCCTGACGCCCCCTGCCATG
>CAYVRL010000093.1:0-4978 GCA_964454065.1 uncultured Planctomycetales bacterium
CGCGCCGCGGCCCGCCTGGAGGACTGACCGCGGCGCTCGGGGCGACCCCCGCCGGGGATGGGATCAGGGGAGGATCAGGCAGGGGCGCGGGATCGAGACCATGCGGGCGCTCACGAAGTCGTGGGAGATCACCACGCCGTTGAAGGTCTCGCCGAGTCGCGGCAACAGCCACAGCGGCTGACCGATGTACTGGGCCACGGCGTTGCCGTTCGCATCCAGGACACCGTAGGGGTTCACGAAGTGCCGCGGCGGATCGCCGTTGACCATCCGATTGAACATCACATCCTGCGCGAGGGGAATGTCCAGGCCCGCGAAGGTGCTGGTGGCCGTGCCCGAGAAGCCGACCAAGAGGGCGTAGTGCTGCCCGGCCTCGCTGTCCGGGAAGTCGATGGTCACGTCGATGGTGCCCCCGGCGGAGGCGGAAAGGGACTCCGCCGTGGTGTAGAGAATGGGGTTGAACCCCTTCACGTACACCACGCCGTCCCCGGAGGCGCCCTGGTGGGCGCCGATCACCAGTTCACTGGTGCCGTTGCCGTCGAGATCGCCGATCACGGAGGCGGAGAGACCGAAATGGTCGTCCACGAGACCGGTCGTCAACTCGCGCAGATAGGTGCCGTCGGTCCCGTAGATCCGCAGCGCACTGGTCCCACTGGTGGCGGCCCAGGGCAGCACTCCGACGAAAAGGTCCGCGGCGCCGTCCCCATCGAAATCACCCGCGTCACCCACGGAGACCCCGAGCGATTCGCCGTTGAGACCGTCGATCTGGAGGATCTGGGTCCCAGTGGCGCCGGAGCAGAGATAGGCGGCGCCGACTCCATTGGCGAGCGGGGCGCCGACGAGGAAATCATCGACCCCATCCCCATCCGTGTCGCCCAGAGAGGCCAGGGAGAACCCGAGCTTCTCTCCCCCGGAACCGGAAAGGGTGTAGATGGCCTGTCCCGTGGCACCGGAAACGGCATGGACCGCACCGTCGTGGTGGTTGCCATCCGGGCTGCCGATCAAGATGTCGGAAATGCCGTCACCGTCGAGGTCGCCGATGAAAGCGACCGAGGAACCGCAGCTCTCACCCAGGAGCCGCCCTTGCACGCTCAGGAGCTGCGCGCCGGTGGCCCCCGAGAACGCCATGACCTCGCCGCTGTTGACACCGGCGCTGCCATCGACTCCAGGTGCGCCGACCAGGAGATCGCCGACCCCATCCCCGTCGAGATCCGCTCCCGCGGCCACGGCATGGCCGAAGCGGTCCGCGTGGGCGCTCCCATGGAGGATCAGGGAAACGCCGCCGGCGAGAGTGGAGTAGACGTAGACCCGCCCCGCGAGAACCCCGCCGCCGTTCGCCGCGAGCCCGAGGGGAGCGCCGACCACGAAATCGTCCCGGCCATCCCCATCGAGGTCGCCCGCCCAGGCCAGAGCCACACCGAGCCGATCCCAACGATTCCCGGTGTAGGAACCGAGCAGACTGGCATCGACACCGGAGCGGATCTCCACGAGGCCGTCCTCGCCGATCCCACCGCTGGTGTCCTTGTTGGCGCCCACGAGGAAATCGGGAACCCCATCGCCATCGAAGTCACCGCCACCGGCGACGGCCTTGCCGAAGTTGCCGACGGGGTTGGAGCCGGTCAGCTGGAAGTGCCCCTCGACCGCGCCGCCGACGATCTGTGCCGTGGCCGGAGAGGGGACGAACAGCACCAGGGAAGCGGAGAGGAGGAGACCGAGCGAAGCGGGGGAAGTGCGCATGGTTGAATCGGGTTCACTTGGAACGCCATCCGATCCGGTGGGAAGGAACCCCCGGACCATTTATTGTACCACGCCTTGGAGGACCGGAGCGGACGGGAAAAAGTTCTCGTTTTTTTTCAAATCATTGTAGGGAAGTAGTTTATCCACGCAACCATCGATCCCGCGGCTCCCTCGGGAAGCTAAGCTTCCGAGGTGCTGGCGCTCCGGAACCAACGACGGCCGGGCCCTTGGCGAGGGCTGCTGGCCTTCCCCGTGGCCCTGGGCTGGGCTTTTCTCTACATATCCGTGGTCTTGCTCCTGGTCACCCTCTTTCCATCCTGGAGCCGCCGCCACCGCGACGGATGGATTCGCCACTTCGGGCGCTCGGTCCTGTTCCTCCTGGGAGTGGATCTTGTGGTCCATGAGCGGGCAAAGCTACCCAAGGGGCCATATCTGGTATTCGTCAACCACGTGAACCTGATCGATCTCCCGGTTTTCGCCTGCACCTGGCCGAATCGAGGTTGCGTCGTCTACAAACGGGAATTCCACCGGATCCCCTTCCTGGGAAGGACCATGCGCGCCTTGGGCATGATCCCCATCGATCGCTCCGACCAGGAAGCGGGTCGTCAATCCCTCGCCCTCGCGGGCCTCAGGGTGCGCAAGGACGACGCGGTATTGATGATCGCCCCCGAAGGCACTCGGTCCCACGACGGCCGCCTCGGGCCCTTCAAGAAGGGGCCCTTCCACCTCGCCATCCAGTGCCAGGTTCCCGTCGTTCCGATGGTCATGCACGGCGCGGAGCGGATCTTCCTCCCCAGCAGTCCGATTCCCCGCCCCGGTCGAGTCGAGGTCGAATACCTGGATCCCCTGGATCCGTCGAACTGGCGATCCGATCACCTGGAGGAAACGATCCAGGAGGTCAGGAATCTCTTCCTGGAGCGACTCGGGCAGCTGCCCGGGAGTCGGGCCGAGGGAGATCAGCCCGCGTCCTGCTGAGCCTTGCGCTTGGCGATCTCCTCGTCCCGAAGGACCCGGCGGAGGAGCTTCATCATCGAACTCTTGGGGAGCTGGTCCCGGAACTCCCAGAACTTGGGGACTTTGTAGCGCGCCATCCGCTCGCGGCAGAAGTCGGCGAGTTCCTCCTCGCTGACGGTGGCCCCGGGCTTGAGCTGGAGAAAGGCCTTCACGGTCTCGCCACGTTTTTCATCGGGCACCCCGATCGTGCAAGCCTCCAGGACCGCGGGGTGGCTCATCAGGACCCGGTCGATTTCGTCGGGGTAGATGTTGTACCCCCCCGCGATGATCATGTCCTTCTTGCGACCGACGATTCGGAAATAACCTTCCTCGTCCATGACCGCGAGATCGCCCGTGTAGAGCCAACCGTCGCGGATCATGGCGGCCGTTTCCTCGGGCATGTTCCAGTAACCCTTCATGATTTGCGGCCCCTTCACGACGAGTTCGCCTTCCTCCCCGACCCCCAGTTCCTTGTCGGGGTCAGCGGCATCGACGATGCGGGCATCCGTGCCCACGATCGGAACCCCGATGTGGCCGATCTTGCGCTTGCCACGCAGGGGGTTCACGTGGGTGACCGGGGACGTCTCGGTCAGGCCGAAACCTTCGACGATGATCGCGCCCGTGAGGTCCTCGAAACGCCGCTGCACGTCCTCGGGAAGGGGAGCGGAACCCGAGAAACAGCGTTTGATCGAGGAAATATCCACTTTCTCGATGCCCGGGTACTGATTGATCGCGTTGAAGAGCGCCGGCACCGAGGGCAGGAGGGTGACTCTCTCCTTGGTCAGGTTCTTGACCATCAAGGGGATGTCGCGCGGATTGGGCTGCAACACGATCGTGGCGCCCGCGGAAACCGGCCAGTTCAGACACACCGTCAAGCCGAAGATGTGGAAATAGGGAAGCGAAGCGAGGAGTACTTCCTTCCCCGGCTCCATCCCCGTGAACCAAGCGCTGATCTGCTGGACGTTGGCGCTGATGTTGCGCTGGGTGAGCTGGGCTCCCTTGGACACGCCAGTGGTTCCGCCGGTGTACTGGAGGGTCGCCACGTCGTCCATCGAAATTGGGTGCGAAGGCGGGTGGGGGGCGGAGCCGTCCACCATGTGCTTGAAGAAGTGCAGATGCGGACCGGGCTCGACCCTCGCCCAGCTCGGCGGGTCCATCCTCTTCAGTTTGAATGGAGCGAGCTGGCGCAACGGAAAGCGCAAGTATTCGGGGATGGAAGCGATGATGTAATCGTGAACCGGAAGGTCTTTCCGCATGTCCTTGACCACCCGCTCCCAGAGGAAATCCGCGGTGACCGCGACCTTGACGTCCGCGTCCACCCACTGGTGCTCCAGCTCCCGGGGCATGTAGAGCGGATTGGTCATCACCGCCTGGGCCCCCAGGCGCTGGATCGCGTAGAAGGAGATCACGGTTTGGGGAAGGTTGGGAAGATGAACCGCCACCCGAGTGCCGTGTTCCACTCCCATGGTGTGGAGGGCATGGGCCATCCGGTCCACCAGATCGAGGAGTTCGCGATAGGGGATTCGCCGGTTCATGAAGACCAGCGCCGTGTTGTCGGGGAAATCCCGTGCGGAACGTTCGAGGTAAGCGATCAGGGGAATGTCCTCGAGCTGGAAGGAGGTGGGGACTCCTTCGTCGTAGGCCTGGTACCAGATCCGATCTTCCATGGAGAAGAGCATACGCAACGCGGCCCTTTTCGCGGAAGGGGTCCAGGCGTAAAGTGCGTCCATGGGAGTTTCCGGCTCGGGAGAGGAGAGCGTCGGCCGCCTTTATCTCGCGGCGGACGGGAGCCCGGTCTTCCTCTGGCCCGCCGACGACGCTGCCTTCCTCGGCCTCGTGCGTGCGGCCCTGGAACTCCATACCCCTCCGGAAGACGCGCCTTCCGGCTTCCCGGAGAGCGGAATCGCCATCCTCTCCCTCAGCGACCCCGAACGAAGCGCTGCACTCCTCTCCACCCTCGCGGTTCGCGCCCCCCGCCTCCAGCGCGTCGTGGTCGGGGAGGGGAAGGCACCCGGCGCCGATCTCGTCCTCCCCGCTCGCCTCTCCGCCCTCCGTGAGGCCCTCCCCCAACTCTCCCCCGGCGGCCGCCTTCCATCTCCCCCGCCTGATCCTTCTCCCGTCAGGATTTCCTTTTCCGAACCCTCGGGATCGGGTGCCAATCTGGCACCACCACCCTCGCCCCCGGAAGCGGAGACCGAAGCGGAGACCGAAGCGGAGACCGAAGCGGAGACCGAAGCGGAGACCGAAGCGG
>CAYVRL010000093.1:5078-7319 GCA_964454065.1 uncultured Planctomycetales bacterium
AGACCGAAGTCGAAACTGCGGCGGGGGGCGGCGAAAAGGGACGCGTGGGGCTGGGAGCCCGGATGCTGGCCGTGGCGGCGGTGGTCTTGGTCGCTGCGTGGGGACTCAGCCGAATCGCACCTCCCATCGACCACATGGAGGCCGCGGACTCGGGGCCGCCTCTCGTGCCGGAAACGACACCCAAGTCCCCCTCCGAACTGGAAGCGATGGTTCAGCAGGAGCCGGAACCGGTTGCCATCCATGGGGTCGTCCAACGACCCTCGGTGGAACTGCGAGCGCCGCGGACCATGGAGCAGGTGGACCTCCTGGTGACGGTCGGCGACCACGTGGTGGAGGATCAACCGCTCGTCTTGGCCATGGACCCCGCGGCCCGGAAGCGGGCGGAGGAGCGCGACGCTCACCTCCAGGCACTCCGAACCAGGATCGAGTCCGCGGAAGCGAAGCGGCAGCAGCTCGCGGCCCCAGCTCCGCCTCCGACCGCACCGAACGACGAGGAGTTGGAGAGGGCGCACAGTCAACTGCTCGGCCTCCAGGCGGAGCGAGTGCGGAAGGAGGCGCATCTCCAGCGTTTCCTCGATGCTTCCCAGGAGATCGAAGTCCCACCTCTGGTACTGCGCAATCTCCGTCGGGAGATCGCCACGCTCGACGAGGCGATTCGGGGTAGTCAGGAGCGCTGGGATCGACTCCAGGAACGACGGGAGGCCGCGCGAGAGCGCCCCACCAGTCCCTCCGAAGCGGATCTCGCGCGCTTGAGAGCGGAACTCGCGGAAAGCGAGGCCGAGGCCAGGATGGCCCATGCTCGGGCCAGGATGACCTTGAGGGCGACGGTTGCCGGAACCGTGGAGGCGCAACTCCCGCCGAAAGGGGATGCGTGCCCGGCCGGACGAGTCCTGTTGCGCATCCGTCCCGATGGAGACGCCCGGATCGTCGCCTGGCCGACTCCGGAGAGGCTCGAGGAGTTCCCGGTCGGCGCCACGGTCCGATTCCGCATCGGGGAGAAGGAGTATGCGGCCGAAGTCGTGAAGTGGCGTGCCGGCGAGAAGGGGCCGGAAATCCTCCTGCGTTGCACCGCCGACGATCTGGCAGACGGAGCGCCGGTTCTGATCCTGCCGGGACGGGATGAGCGCTGAGGCGGTCCATCCCGCGGGCCTGCCCGAGGCCGAACTCCTGGCCCGAACCCGGGTGGAGCGGACGCGGGCCTCGGGCCCGGGCGGCCAGCATCGCAATCGGGTGGCTACCGCGATCCGGCTCACCTGGCTTCCGACCGGCCTCCAGGTGAGCGCGAGCGAACGGCGTAGCCAGCGCGAGAATCTGAAGAAGGCGGTTTTCCGGCTGAGGCTGAAACTGGCCCTCGACATCCGAAGTCCCCTTCCGGAATCCCTCGGTCCGCCGAGTCCATGCTGGCGGCAGCGGGTCAGGAACGGACGGATCCGGGTGAATCCCCAGCACCCGGATTTCCCGGGTCTACTGGCCGAAGCCCTGGATCGGCTGGAATGGTGCGAGGACGATCCGACCCGTGCGGCCGCTGATCTGGGAATCAGCTGCAGTCAGTTGGTCAAGTTCCTCGGAATTCTCCCGGAAGCCCTCGCGAGGCTGAATGAACGCCGGAAGATGAGTGGACTAAAAAAGTTACGGTGACCTCCACCAAGCTGGGCCAGCTAGGAGGAGGGGCCCGAAGCCGGGTAGAACCAGACGTGATGGACGCCGTCCTCGACCCGGGTGAGGCTCTGGAATCCACGACCGCCCAGCACCGAGTAGAGCGGGAGGGGGTCGAAGGTGACGATCAGGTGGAGGATCTGTCCCGGATCCAAGGAATCCACCGCGGTCAGGATCAGGCCGATGGGATCCTCCCCACGCTCCACGATGGGCCGCACATCGAGCGGCCGAACCGACACAAAGCCTGCTGCACGCAGCTCTTCGGGGAGAGGCAGGGAGGTGGAGTCCAAGGGGTGGCAGGTGGCCGACGCGATGCTGGGTCGGTGTCGTGATCGTCAATAACCCCTGAAACTCCCCAGGACAAGGGGCGGCTACTGGACCGTCTCGGTCAGCACCGGACTCTTCAGGGAATCCACGCCGCCCGGCCCCCGGGCCACGAAAGCCTGGGTGGAGACCGCCACCAGGGGAGCATGGGCGGGCATCGTTCGGGAAAGCGTGGCGACTCCACTTCCATCGGCGACCGCGGTTCCGAGCCAGCGCAACGGGGGAAGGAGATCCACGTTCAGCCCCCCGAGCCTCGCCACC
>CAYVRL010000094.1:0-7299 GCA_964454065.1 uncultured Planctomycetales bacterium
GACTGGGTCTGCCCGCCCTCTCGCCGACGCAGCCCGAGGTCATCCAGCGGGTCCTGCGCGGTTTCGTGGTGGTCGATCAAGTGGTCCGGGAGGCCGTCGCGGTGGGCGCCTACGCGCTGGAAGACCTCTCCATCGCCACTCGGGTGACCCGGCGTCGTTTGCGGGGGGTCGCCCTCTCCCCCTTGGACGCCACCCCGGTGCGGATGGACGTACTCCTCCCTCCCGAGGCCTTGGACCCATTCCTGGGCACGCTCTTCCAGCACGATCCACCCCTCGGGCTGACTTCCTGTGAGGTCCTGCCGCTGGACAAGAAGGGGCGCCGCCGTCTCCACCTGGAGTTCGGGGCCGCCGGTCTGCCCGAGCTCGAAACCGCCAGTGAGGAGGCCGCGCGATGAAACGAGAAGTCGGCCTGCTGCTGTGCACCGTGTCGGTCCTCGGTCTGTTGAGTTGGGGGCTGGTCTCCGGTGGGCCCGACACCCGCCGCCCGCGCCCCGGCCGCAAGCAGCTCGACCTGCCGGTTCTCCCTCCCGAGGATCCCGTGGTCTCCCTGGGTGCGGGGGCCCCGCAAAGGGATCCCTTCCGCGAGCCCCGGGAAACCGAACCCCTTCCTCCGCTGGAGCTGCCCTTGCCGCCCTTGCCGCCGCTGGCCTCGCTCCTGCCTCCCCCCGAACCCGACTCCGGCCCCGCCTGGTGGAGCCAGCACCTCCTGCTGCACCCCACCCCACCCCCCGGCGACCTGGACGAGCTGATCGAAGTTCCGGATTCCCCGGATTCCTCCCCGGTCTCGGATTCCTCCCCCGCGGCGACCTCTGCCGACACCGCACTCGGCCAGGACGAGGAAGGTTACTCCCTGCTCTACGATCGCGTGCAGCGCAACGCGCTGACGGTCCTCTGGGGGCGGATCCTGGACGAGGACCGCTTCGACAAGATCCCCGGTCAGGACACCATTCACTTCCAGGAGATCGATCCGCGCACCGGCAAGGAGCGTTTCGGGGTCCAGACCTTGGCTCCCGGCGACTACGAGAGCTTCCGTTTCGCCCGTACCCTGGCCAACCAGATCGAACGCAAGGTCCGGGACATCGGCCACAGTGCCGGAAATCTTCCCGAGCGGTTGCGTCTGATCACCTGGTTGTTGGCCCAGGCCCAGAAGGAACCCGCCGCCCTCGCGCATGCCGAGGACCTGGCGCGGGAAGGGGTGCGCCTCGCCCCGGACGACATGAAGAGCTGGCTGGCTCTCGGGGACGTCTTCGAGACCGCCTTCCGCTTCGACGAAGCCCTGGCTCTCTTCGCACGGATGGCGGGGATCCGCAGCCCCGGTTCCGCGCCGGACCTCGGAGTGGATCTCGCGGATGGTCGTTTCGCCCGCCGCGCCGCGCCGCGGGTCCGCATCGGGCAGATCCTGGAACGTTTCGGCCTGGATCGGGAAGCCGAGGCCCAGTACCGCGGGGCGGTCGCTCTCCACGATCCGGAGCCTTCCGCCCAGCGCGCTCTCGGCAGTTTGCTGGCCCGGTCGGGTCGTGCCGAGGAGGCGGTGGATCTGCTCCAGCGGAGCCTGGATCTCTACCCCTCGCGGAGCAGTCCCGAAGCTCAGGCCCACGGGGTCGCCTTGGGTCGCGCCTTGCTCCGTGCCGGTCGTTTCGAGGAGGCCGCGGCGGCGTTCGCCGAGGTCCTCCGGGCCGCCCCGGCCGGCGGATCCCCTGGAGAACGGGACGCTCGCTGCGGTGCGGTCTCGGCGGCCTACCTCTCCGGCGACTTCGCCCGCGCCTTCGAACTGGCCGACGCCGGGGTGCAGGCCCTCGGTCCCGGCCCCCGGCTCCTCTACCAGCGCGGGATCGCTGCCGCCGCCTCCGGTCAGCCCGCGGCCGAGGCCATGCGGGATCTGCGGGAGGCGGCCCGCGCCGCGCCCTTGGATGCCGCTCCGGCGTGGGCGGCGCAGGCCTTCTGGTTGGGCGTCCTGGGCAAGGACGAAGAAGCGGGCCAGGCTCTCGCCACCGCCCTGGACCTGGCTCCGCATCTCCCCTTCGGTCTCGCCCTGCGGGCGCGCCGCGCCCGGGCCGACCTCGACCTCGAGGCGGCCCGCACCGATTTGCGGGCCCTGATCGCTCGTGCGCCGCGTTGTGCCGCGGCCCTCGGAGAACTCGGCTGGCTCCTTCACGACGAGGGGCGCACGGCGCTCGCCGAAGTGGCGCTCCGTCGTGCTTCCCAGGAAGCCCCCGAGTGGTCCGGGATCGCCCTGCGGCGGGCCTTCAACCTCCTCGAGAGCGGAGATTCCGAAGGGGCGCGCGGCATCCTGCTCGGGATCGGCGAAGCCGGTCACGCGGTGGTTCGCAACGGCCTCGCTTGGGCCGATTACCTGGAGGGGGATCTCTCCGGAGCGGTGGGGGAGTTCGCGGCTCTGCAGAACGAGCTGCGCGCCACTCCCGACGATCCGCAAGCGGTCTATGCGCGGACCTGGCAGGAACGGATCACGGAACACGCCAAGCTGGTCCGCTGGACGGATGGTTTCGACGGCAAACTGCCGCGGCCGCAGTGGGATGTGCGCAGCAACGCTCGCCTCGGCGTCGAACCGCGCGTGCTGGACGGCCGACTCTGGATCCGCGGGCGCCACGACGGTGCGGGCCGCACCCGAGTCATGCGGCGGATCCGAGCCCTGGATTTCCGCTCCTTCGCCGCCGATCTGACCGTGGGTGCCGATCACCAGGGCACCGCGGGCCTCTCCATCTCGCTGGAGAACCGGCGTTCCACCTCCTGGAGCTTTCGGATCGTTCGGGACCAGGACGGACAGGTGGATTGGGAGCAGCAGCGTGGGAGCCGGGAGCCCGAATACGGGCGTCTCCCCCTGCGCATCCCTCCCGATCGGCCCGTCCGGATCTCCTTCGCGTTGGACCGGGAGCGCACCCCGCCGATCCTGACCGTTCGCGTGGCCGACACGGTCGCCTGGGAAGGCCCGGTTTCCGTGCTGCGGACTCCTTCCGGGGATCTCTACGAGAGCCTCTTCGTTCAGACCTTGAACGCCTTGGAAGTCGATGTGGCCCTGGACAACGTCGAGATGGTCTTCGCTCAACCATGAGTCCGTTCCGCCGTTCCGCCGCCTTCACCTTGCTGGAGCTGATGATCGTGCTGATGATCATCGGCATCCTGATGAGCGCCTTCGTCTTCAGCGCCGGCAAGATCTTCGGCGATACCCAGGTCAAGGAGACCGCCAACCGGCTGCGGGTGCTGGCCTCCGCGGTCGAGGAATACCGGCAGATCGAGGCTGCGATCCCCAACGATCGGCTGCCTCCGGGGGCCGCGGGGAATTCCCAGAACGCCTCCGCCGAGGCCTTGGTGTTGGCCCTCTACGCCCCGTCCTACACCGGAACCCGGCCCGGCCAGGAATGGCTGGTCAACACCGACGCCGATTCCTCCCGCAAGTCGCTGACGATCTTCCCCAACCGGGAACTCTTCGAATACGGGGACTTCTGGGGCAACCCCATCGTCTATTTCGACGGCCTCCATTACTCGGAGGTCCAGGTGGTCCTCGCGGGTGCCGAAGGGGATCTCCACGAACAGGAGGTCCATGCGCGCCGGGATCCGCGCACGGGCGGATGGGTGGCTCCGGGGCGCTTCCAGTTGCTCTCGGCCGGTCCCGACGGCGAGTTCGGGACCGACGACGATCTGGCGGACAGCGACCGCTGATGCGGGCCTTCACGCTGATCGAACTGCTCCTCGTGATGATCGTCCTGGGCTTCGTGCTCGGACTCTCGCTCGCCGGCGTGGACAAGCTCGACCCGGGTGCGGAGGGGCTGGTCAGCGCCAGCCGGAGTTTCGTCGCCAGTAGTCGCGACGTCGCCCGCGCCAGCGGCCGGGAGGTCGTGGTTTCGCTGGATGCGGGGACCGCGGACCGGCCGCCGCGCCTCCAGCGAGCCCTGTTCCGGCCCTTGCTGGAGGCCAGTTTCGAGGCGGCCGCCCGCGGCCGGGAGCACCTGGAGCCCACCGGAGGCGTCGAACTCGGCTCCCGGCCGGGACGGGTCGGGGCCGGTCTGCACCTGGAAGGCGGAACCCTGACCGTGGCGGGCCGCGGGGGTCGCTTTCCGGTGGGGCAGGGTTTCGGTCTGGAATTCGATCTGCGGCCCGCCGAACTCGAAGCCGCCACGCTGCTCTCCTGGCCGGAACTCCTGAAGCTCCGGATGCGTGTGGACGGGGGCGTGGACGGGACCTTCGGCTACGCGCAGGAGGACGCACGGGGCAGTACGGTTCTCCACACCCCGGGCGGGATCCTCGCACCCGGGCGTTGGGCCCATGTCCGTTTGACCATGTCGGAGGGAGCGCTGCGGCTGCGCATCGACGGTCGCCTCCTCGCCGAGGGCCGCTACGACGGCCAGCCGCTCGCCCCCGGAGCGCCGCCCGAACTGGGTTCCTCGGACGGTGCATACTTCGGTGACTTCGACGAGTTCTCGGTCTGGACCCGAATCCTGGAGGCCGGCCCCGATACCCGGGAAGACGTCCTGGTGTCCTTGCGACCCGCGCGGCTGGTCTTCGATCGGGACGGGCTCTTGACCACCGATCTGGACGGCGCTCCCGCTCGACTCGAAGTCGTGGAACACGGCACCGTGGTCGCGACCCTGTTGGTGGGCCGCTTCGGCGAGGAGGCCGAACTCCCTTGATCCCCGCCTCGATCCGGCCCGTCCCCCGAAGCGGTTCCGCGCTCATCTTCGTGCTGCTGGCGCTGGCCTTGCTCCTTTCCCTGGGAGTGCCCTTCCTCCTCACCGGGCGTTTGCGCTCCGAAGCCGCGCGCGAGGGCTTCGACCGCGTTCGCGCCCGGCTCGCGGTGGATTCCGCCTCTCGCTACGCTCGCTGGGTCGAGGCGCGGAGCCACCCTTCGGAGGATCCGACTCCCACGTGGGACGAATCCGCCGAATGGGATCCCGCCGCTGCCGGGGTCCTGCCCCAGGTCCTCGGTGGCGCGTGGGAGACCTCCCATCAGTCCTGGGGGATCGAGGCCGAGAACTTGCAGGGACGGGTCTCGCTCTCCACGGCCTCGCCCTATCTGCTCCAGAATCTGCTCCATCCTTGCTATACGGCGGCCGAAGCCGATTTCCGGGCCACCGAATTGGAGGTGAACTCCACCGCGGGCTTCCCCGAGGCGGGCATGCTGCTGATCGGAGGGTTGTGGGTGCAGTACGGTGGGATCCAGCCCACGGCCTTCACCGGTTTGAGTCCGGCCGAGGATCCCCCGGACGACTTGACCGCCACCCGGTTCCGCATCGGTACCGCGGTCCTCGACCCCCGGGTCTGGAACCTGGTCATGGCTCGGCTGGCTCGGGGCCCGGATCGTCCTCCCGCCTTCCGCAACGATCTCTACGGGGAGGATCCCACCGGTTCCGGCCCCCTTCCCGATGCCGACCTCGCTCGGCTGGATCGGCTGTGCTGGTTCCGGACCGGGCGTTTCGGGGCCGGGCCATGGGGCCCGGGGGCCTGGCTGGTACGGCCCATCGACAGCGAGAATCCCGAGGAAGCCCGGGTCAGTGACGTCCTGGGCTTCGGCGATGGTCGGGTGGTGCGTTTCGAACCGGAGCAGGGCGACCCGGTGGACAGTCTGGTGGTGGACGCCCGCCTGAACGGAGGTCGTCTGCGCATGATCGCTCCCTTGCCGGAGGATCTGGAGGTCTTCACCACTCGGGTGCGGCCCTTGCTGGAGGAACCGGTGGACCTGAACTCCGCCCCCCCGGAGATCCTGGCCGCCCTGGTGACCGGATTGCGCTGGGCCGCGATGCCCCTGCTGCCCCCGGATCGAGCCGAGGTCCTGAGTGGCAACCCACGCAGCGATTGGATTCGTCCCTCCCAGGGCCGGGCCTTCGCCGCCCGGGTCGTGCAGGAACGGCCCCTGCACGGGATGGAGGATCTCTGGGAGCAGGTGCTCGCCCCGCTCGCGAAGGAGGGCACCCTGACCGACATCGAAGCGCTGGCCGTCTTCCAGCAGGGTTTCGCCGGGGACACCGCCTTGCTCGCCCAGGCCGGTCCCCCGTTCGCCTTTCGCAGCGGAGATCGGTATTTGCAACGCGTGGACGCCGCCCTGCGCAGCGGCCTGGGGCGCACGCTGGCCCGGAGCGCCCGTCGGGAAGTGGCCTGGGTCGCGCCGGAGGGGCCCGCCCTGCGGCTCTGGCGGACTCAGCGAGACTTCGACGACGCCGGACTCTGGGGGCGCGGAGCCCACGGCGTGGTCAGTCTGCCTCGCAACCTGCCGGGTTTCGGGGGCGACGGGGAGCCCCCCTACGGACTCGCGGCCCGCTCCGGCTTGGATCCCTCGGTGGGGATCCTCAGCCCCTCCGACGTGGAGGAGGAGTCCTTCCTGATTCCCCAGCCCGCGCGGGAGCGGGACGGTTTCGGGCGCGGGGCGCGGGGCCGGACGGACCACTTCGACCTCGCGGAATCTCCGCTGGGATACGACGTGCGGGAGCGCGGGCCGCTGTCCCGATCGCTCGCGGATTGGGGGATCGTCTCCGCCGATACCGTTGCATCCTCGGTCGAGCCCCTGTGCCTCGAGGCCTGGTTCGAGATGCCCAAGGGCCTCTCCGACTCCACGTTGCTCGACCTCTCCGGTCCCACCACGGATGCCCAGCGGGTGGTCGCCAGCCTGGAAGGTGGACTCCTGAAGATCCGCGCTCGCGACATCGCCGGCGAGGACCCCCTGGATCCGGACGGCTTCGAGGAAGCCTTGACCGTGACCCTCGATCCCGCCGAGTATCCGCTGGAGAATCGCTGGATGCACCTGGGCATCCTGCTGCGCGGGGTCTCGCCCGGCGGTTTCCAGGTGGCGGTGGACGGCGTTCCCCGCGGGCGCATGAACGTCCGCACCTATCTGACCCAGGCCTTGCCCGGCTACGCCCCGGGTTCCGGCGACGACGAGGTCTTCGTGGAGAGTACCGAGGGCTTCCCCCCGCGCGGAGTGCTGCGCATCGGGAACGAAGTGCTGGAGTACTCCTCCAAGACCGCGAGGAGTTTCGTGACCCAGCGGACGGCCGGAGCGCAGGGTTATCTGGGTGGACGCGTGGCTCGGGAGGGCAACGACACCTTGATCGGAGCGCAGGATTCCGATCACCCGGTGGGCGCCGGGGTCGAGCTCTACGGGTACAGCGCGGTCCTGGCCAGCGACATCCCTCCGGGCGGCAGCACCTTGAGCGGCGAGATCGGACCCTTCTCGGTCGCGGTGGCCACCGGCGGTCAGGACTCCATCGAAGTCATGAGTCTGAGCGGCCGGAACTTCCCGGTCGGGACCGGGCTCTTCGGAGACACGGTGGGGGACTTGGATCTCGCCGC
>CAYVRL010000095.1:0-7295 GCA_964454065.1 uncultured Planctomycetales bacterium
TTGGAGGAGTCGACGGTGGAGATCCCGAATCGCCCGGGCACCCGTCAAGGAGAGTTCCCCCCGTTCCACCAGGTCCGCGAGGGCATCCCCGAAAGGGTCCGCGTCCTGACCGGCGTCCAAGCGCGCGAGCTTGGTGATCAGACGGTCCAAACGGGTACGGATCGTCGGGTAACTGACCCGGTAGGCCCGCGCCAGGCCCTTCAACGACCCCGAGGCCAGGACCAGCCGGAGGACGAAGTCCTGTTCGGCGGGATCGAGACGTTCGAGAGGATGGGGACCGGGCATCGGTGGGAACGGGAAGGTCGCGGCCCCAGGATAGAGCCAGATCCTAAAATAAGTTCAACTTTTTTACGTTTCATTCATATTCCTGGAATCCTGGAGCCGCGCTTCGGAAGATCCATGCCATGGACGTCCACCGCCTCGCCACCCTCGATCCCGGTTATTTCGTGGGCTGGGGGACCCTGGCCCTCCTGGTCGCGGGCATCGCGCAGGGCAAGGGCCGCAGCGGTCTGGCCTGGTTCCTGGTTTCCCTGATCCTCGGTCCGATCGGACTGTTCCTCCTGCTTCTCCTCGGCAAGAAGGACTGGGGATAGGCGAGTCGCTCTCCCGGGCCGACGAGAACGACCCGCGGCTAGGAATGGAGTTCGAAACGAACCCGGAAGCGCAGGCGCCCCTCCACTGCTTCCTCTCCCCGGGTGGCGGGCTGGAATTGCCACTTCCGAACCGCTCTCAGGGCCGCCTCGTCGAGAATGGGGTGGCCGGAACTCTGCTCGATCCCCAGGTCCAGGAGTTCCCCCGCAGCGGAAACCCGAACCCAGAGGACGACCACGCCCTCCAGCCCCCGGCGACGGGCGGAGGAAGGATAGACCGGGGGAGGGCAACGCCCCGGCACCAGGCTGGGCTCGACGTAGGAGGCCTCCACCGGAGGGGACGCAGAGGGGGCTGCGGAGGCCCGCTGGGGACGCTGCGGCCGGGCCGGTTGGGGTTCCGGTTGCGGAGCCCGCGCCGGGACGGGTTCCGGCGGAGGAGGATCGAAGTCCTCCAGCCGGGCGTAACAGCGGTCGATCCGGGGTGGCGGCTGGGTCTGGAAGTCCGGATCGGTCTCCTCCACCGGAAGGGGAAGCGGCTCCAACTCGGGCTCCGGTGGAAGCGGGGGGAGGACCTCGGTTCGGAGCTGCGACGCGGCATCGGGAACGGCTTCCAGATGGGCTTCGAGTCGGATCTCCGGAGGAGAGGTGTCCCCTGGGCGTAGGCTCAGGAAACCGCCCAGGAAGAGCGCCGCCCCCAAACCCAGGAGAGCATGGGCGCCCAGGGAACCGAGCAGGGGACGGCTCAACCCGGCGAAGCGGAAGGTCGAAGGCACCCGCACTTCCCGCAACGGCCGACTCGTGGGCCGGAAGCTGGGGCGGGGGCGGGGTTGGATCTTCACGAGTGGAGGCGGCTCAGGGACCCTCCCGAGCCCGATCTGTGGCAGCAAGCCTCGTGCCAGGGTGATCGCGGAAGGTCCCGCTCAAAAGCGTAGCTCCAGATTCCAGATCAGGTTGCGGCCCGGACCGTTCAAACCGGAACCGTGGACCCGGTAATCCCGGTCGAAGAGGTTGTCCACGCTGAAACTCAGGTCGGCCCGGTCCGAGAGGGCGGTCCCCACCGAGAGACCGAAGACCGAGAAGCCCGGAGTTCCCCCCGGGGGAATTCGGGAGGTATCGGTAACGTCCCGCAGGGCCAATTGGTCCTGGCGGTCGACCATCCAGGCCCATGCATTCCCCCACCAACTGCTGTCGGGGTCCCGCCAGTCGATGTCCACGGTGGCCGACAGGGGCATGAGCCGACTGATCGGACGGCGGACCACCACGTTGCCGGGTTCCTGGAGTTGGTCCACCTTGCCGTCGGTCCAGGAGCCCGACACTCCCGTGCTCCAGGCTTCCGTCCAGCGGTAGCGCAACTCCAGCTCGACCCCGTTGATCCACCCGTCACCGACGTTGTCCTTGCGCACGAAAGGGGTTCCGGAGCCGTCGAAGGTCCCGGTCGGGGATTGGACGATCATGTCCTGGATCCAGGTGCGATAGGCGGCCGCTTGCCAGACCCAGTGCCGGGTCCGGCCCTTGGTACCCAACTCGGCCTGCAGGAAGTACTCGGGCGAAAGGTTGGCGGAAGGGACTTCCACCGCGCTCGTGGCATCGAAGGCCGTGGTGTCGGAGAGATTCGGTGCGCGGAAGCCCTGCGAGAGACCGGCGTACAGGTTGCTGTCGGGACCTAGCCAGCGCATCCCGCGAAGGCTTCCGACGACCGCGTTCCAGGAGTCCGAGAAGGAGAAGGGCAGACCCGTGACCGGATCCTCGACCCTCCCGGCGTGGAGCGCGGCTCGGGTGTAGCGAATACCGGGGACCAAGCTCCAGTCCTCCCAGTTCAGCTCGTCCTGGAGATAGGCGGCGATCGTGGTATAGGTGGAGTTGTCGGCCACCGGCCCCTGGATCGCGGAGCCGGTGTAGACCCCGTTCTTGAAGTTGTCGCGGAAGGAATCCACCAGTTGACGGTGGGCTTCGAATCCCCAGGACCAGTGGCCGGAGGCCAGGGTTTCGCTCTCGAAGCGCGCCTGGAGACCGAAGTCGTGGAGTTCGGTGCCTTGTAGATCCCGCTTGCCTCCGGTCCGCAGGCGGTCGCGCCGCTCGTAGTGGCGCTGCCAGCTCAGGGTCAAGGTGGCGTGATCCATCCAGCCGCCCCCTTCCTCCCATTCGGCACGGCCATAGACCAGGTCCCGGACTTGATCCTGATCGCGCTTCAGCTCCTTACCGACGGAAGTACCATCGTAGGACTGGGCGAAGATGGTCTTGTGGGTGCGAGGAACGCCGATCTGGCGATCGGTTTGACCAGCCAGCGTGAGCTGCACCCCGCTGTCCAGGAAACGGTCCAGACGCAGGTCGCCGTCGTGTTCCTCGTAGCCGGTCATGGGCTGCACCCCCGTATCGCGGCCGCCTTGGAGATCGTTGAAGTCCTTCAAGCTGAACCCTCCGAGCAGGGACCAGCGGTCGTCCTGGGTCATTCGCAGCTCGGCGCGACCGATGTAGGAATCCTCGGCGGAGGCATAGCGGGTGAACAGGCTGCCACCCGCCTGGAAACCGCTGTTCGCGGCACCCCGCGGAGTCCGTTTGGTGATCGCGTTGACGGTGCCCCCGATCGCGTCACTGCCGTAGAGCACGCTGCTGGGGCCACGCACCAGCTCCACTCGCTCGACCGTACCCATGTCCACGGTACTCCAATACTGGTTGGGGCCGGAACGCATGGCGGCGTGGTTCAAGGGGATCCCGTCCACCAGCATCAGGGTGCGAAAACCGGTGAAGCCGCGGATGTATGGGGAGGACTGCCCATAGGCGGTCTTCTGGATCATCACCGAAGGGAGGCCGCGCAGGGCCTCGGGCAAACTGCGGGGCCCGGCCTCGAGGACCTCCCGGCCCAGCAGGGCCGCGGACCAGGGCACTTCCAGGGGATCCTGGTTCCGGGCGTTGGCGGTGACCAGGATCTCCGGCAGGGGCTCCTGGGCGGAGTCCGGGCGGCTCGAGGTCTGCGCGGCGAGGGGGGACGATGAGGCGGCCGCCCAACACAAGGCGATCGCCACCAGATGGCGGGGGGGAGTCATCGAAAGGGCAACGAGGACTCCCCCCCACCGGTTCACCCTATCAAAGGGAAGCACCGGAGGGGCCGTCCAAACTCCAGCAGGCGAGTTGGAAGAGCGGGCCCAGGGCGAGCAATTCCGCGACGATCCGCGGGCCCAGATCCCCGGCCTCGATCGCCTCCTCCGCGGGCAAACGCTGGATCACGTCGATTCCGCTCTCCCCGGGGCGCAGCAAGCCGGCCAGATCGCGCCAGTCGCGACTACCCATCCCGGCCAGGGGCCGTGGGCCGCGGCGGTCCACTTCCAACACGAAGGGAGGATCCACCCTGCAGGCCGCGACGATCTGGAGGCGCCCCGGCTCCTCCTCCGCGAGCTTGAGCAGGGCGTTCAGGTCGTACCAGGCGCCGGGGTCGATCCGCAAGCCCCACCAGAGGCCCGACAGGTCGATTCCCACTTGGAGATGAGTGTTGTTACGGGCCGAATCCAGATCCCGGCCCAGTTCCTTGCCCAGGAAGCGTTGCAGGGAACGGCGCGCCGCCTTGTCGCGGAAGAGCATGGTCCGCTGGCGCCGCACCCGCTTGCCATTGCTGGCGTGGGGGTGGTGCAGACTCTCCCGGCGGTCCAGGCCGATACCCCGCTCCCGGTAGGCGGAGCGAACCGCCTCCCCGACCTCCTGGAGGCGATGGCGCAAATCCAGACGGCGGCCGTTCCACTCGGGGTCGGCCTGGAATCGGGGCTGGAAGAGTTCGAAGTCGGCGGCGTGGAAGAGCACGGGGCGGAAAGAATAGCCTCCCCGCGTCCGGGATGGAGGGGCCGAATCGAGTCCTAGAAGGGCACGCTCACCCCCAGGAGGAAGTTCCGGCCCATGGCATCCGCGGAGGAGAAGGCACCACGGTAATGGGCGTCGAGCAGGTTCTCCAGCGCCAGAGTCAGCTCCACTCCATTGTCCAGGGTGATCCCCCCACGCACGGAATAGACCGAGTAGCCAGGAAGTCCCCAGGGGCGAACCAAACCGGAGTTCGGATCCTGAGGATCGTTCAAGTAGAGGACGTCGCTGTTCAAGCGCGCAGGATCGATCCGGGTGAAGGCGTCCACGAACTCTGCGTCGAAGACCAGGAAGGGATCGCCGCTCGCGTCCTGGGGTTCCCAGGCGATCTCCATCAGGCCTCGAGCCGGAGGCGTGTTCCGCATGGGGACGTCGTTGGTGCGATCCTGGCCGATGTTCCACATGAATCCTCCCCGCACGCTCCAGTCGGCGGCCGCTGGGGAATCCAGGAAACGATCCATGCGCGCGCGGGCGTTCAATTCGATCCCCCTCACATAGGCGTCGCCATCCGGCACGATCTGGTACACGCGCTCGTTGGCCTCGAAGGTGCCGTTGTGGTTGTAATCGTAGTATTGGCTACCCTGCCAGGAACCCGCCACGTTGTTCTGGAAGTTGCTGAAGTCCGTGAAATAGGCCGCCGCTTCCACGGAGAGGGTCGAATCCTCGAATTTGGAACCCAGTTCGAAGGTGTCCGAGTGAATCGGGTCGAGGAGTCCGTTGGGAACCAGGATCCCCACGCTCTGCTGGCGGATCCCGAAGTTGGGAGCGAACTGGCGAAAGCCACGATACCAGGACAGATAGACGTTCAGGTCCTCGTTCAAGTAGCGGGTCAAGGCCAGCCCACCGGTCAGGGAGTTTTGGGTGGCACGCAGATCATCCACTCCGGGAGGGGAGCCCGCGGGCGGTACGTAGTAACGGTCCGGAGTGGAACGAAAGAGGAAGTGGTCGAAACGGGCGGAAGCGAGCAGGCTCCAGGTCTCGGAAATGTCCCAGCGATCCTGGAGATAGAGACCGAGGTTCCACCAGTCGGAATCGGGGGCGGCTTTCTGCTTCGGTCCACCCCCCGCGGGGAAGATGGTGAACTGTTCGTCGTCGGGACTCTCTCCCCGATCGAGTTGGAAAGCCACCCCATAGGTCAATTCGTGGGTACCCAGATCCAGATGGGCCTGAGCATCGGAAGTCCAGGTCTGCCAGCTCGCGACCCCGCGATCCCCATTGGCGAAGAAACGCCAGTCCTCCTTCTTCTGATAGTAGAGGCGGACGAATCCCTGGTCCCACAAGGTGCTCGGCCGTTCGCTGCGGAGCTTCAGATCCACCCCGGTCCGATCATTGCGGTTGCTCTGGGTAGGTCGGTAATAACGGAAGACCGGATTTCGATGGACTTTCTGGATGTTGACCTCCAGGAATTCCTGATCCGACAGGGCGTATTCGCTGTTCAGATCGAGGTTGCCCTCGCGGCCCCCGGTGGGGGTCAAGAGCTGGCCGCTCCCGGAGCGATAGTCGCCGAAATTGGCGAGGGTGCCACCGATCCGCCAGCGTGCCCAGGGGTTCGCTCCCCACAGGTCCAGACGTTCCCGGCGCAGATCGTTGTTGCTGCCATAGGCTCCCCGCAGTTCCCCACCCCAGGCCGAACCCGAGGAGGTGTAATCCATCGGTGGGCGTCGGGTGATGAAGTTGATGACGCCGCCGAGGGCATTCGATCCATAGAGCACCGAGGCCGGGCCACGGACCACTTCGATCCGTTCCAGAGACCAGGGATCGACCTTGCCGTACATGTCGTCGCCGGCGAAACCGCCCTCCCCCCAGAAGGTGGAGAGGGTGTTGCCATCCACCAGGGCCAGGATGTTCCCTCCGCCGAGTCCTCGGATCACCGGATCGGCACTGGTTCCCGTACGGTGTTCGATCCAGATCCCGATCTCGTGCTGGAGGGAATCCAGGGCCACCGCTTGGTTCCGTCTGCGGAGTTCCTGTTCGTCCACCACGTTGATGGAGCGTGGGGTATCGAAGATCGCCGATTCATGGCGCTCGGCCGTGACCACGATTTCGCGGGGAGGTTCTTCGTTCTGCTGCGCGGGGAGGGGGGCAGCCGCACCGAGAGCCATGAGGAGTGCGCCGGGGGAGCGTAGGTCCATGCCCCGGGTAACGGGCAAGGATCGTGCCATGGCCCTCCTCCCTTCCGAATCATCGAAATTCGTAACTGTGCAGAAACATCCCGGGGAGAAAGACCGGATCTTGCGGTGCCCCGGTGCTGAGTTATCAAACGAGGTCCGGAATCCCGCCACCGCAAGTGACGACGTGTTCCTCATCCTGGATCCCGAGACGGAATCTCCGGTCCCCGACACCCTGACGAAAGAACTCGAAGCCCTGGGTTGCAGGGTGAGCGTCTCCAAGGGTTCCGGGGAAACGGTTCTCGCGCTGGACGGCTGCTTCCCCCCCGAGGAGGTGGCGAAGTTGCTCCATTCCCATCCTGGAATCGAGCTGCTCCCGATCCAGCGGCCGGCCTGGTACCGGGCTCGCAGAGCCCGCCGTCGTCTGACCCGCGGACTCCTGCTGGGCTTCGGCCTCCTGACCTCGGCGGCACTGCTGATGCCCGTGGTGGGATTCCTGGTTCCCCCCGAGCGCGAGATCGAACTCACCGGCCCACAGGAGGTCGCCCAGGCGGACGGGATCCCTCCCGGGGCGGCCCTACGGGTCCGTCTACGCGGCAAGACGGTCCTGATCATCCATCAGCGCTCGGGAGGGTTCCGTGCGGTGGGGGGCACCTGCACCTCTCCGGACCCCTGCCGATTGGAGTGGGACATCGACCGACAGCAGCTCATTTGTCCTTGCCATGGAGGGGTTTATGACAGCTATGGCAAC
>CAYVRL010000096.1:0-7259 GCA_964454065.1 uncultured Planctomycetales bacterium
ACCACGGCACTGGGGTGGATCAGGCATTCCGCATGGGCAGCGGCCATGGGAACTAGTCTAGGTGGTTCGCGGGGGAAAAAGTCTGCCGTTCGAGGTCCCTGGTTCCGTAGGCTGGAAGTCCCCGCCCCCCGGTCCCTCCCGCGGAGTCCGTCCCTTGGCCATTCGGAAGTTCCCCCTCCTCCTCCTTCCCAGCCTCACCCTCCTCCTTCCCGGCTCTCCGTTGCGAGCCGCTCAGGGGGTGGTGGAGAGTTTCCGCGTGGATGCCGCCTGGACCGCGCCCGGTCAGCGCCTCGCCCCCGCCTACCTGGTGGTGCGGGATGGACGGATCCTTTCGATCTCCGCGCGGCCGCCCCGAGCGAAGCGCGCGCCCAGGAAGCTCCACGGCACCCTCGTCCCCGCCCTGGTGGACGCCTGGTCCAGTCTCCTTCCCGCCGACGTACAGGCCAGCGGCGCCCGGCCGGCTGGTTTCACCCTCGCCGATTCCCTGCCCGCGGGGTTCCCCGGCGAGGCTCCCGAGCTGGCCGCTCGGGCCACGGCCCTGCACGCCTCCGGGATCGCCGCTGGCTACCTCTCTCCGGGTGGCTCGGTTCCCCAGCGCGGATTCGGCCAGACCGTACTCTTCGGCTCCGGGCCCGCAGGGGGCCTGCCCCGTGCCGCCGGTGGGGTGGAATTGGACCTCGCCGCCGGCAGCGCTCGGGACCGCGGCGTGCAGGCGCTGGCCGACGCCTCGGCCCTGGACGAACTGTTCCAGGCCGCCCAGGACTATCGCGACTCGGTGGACGCCTACCGCGACCAGCTGGAGAAGTACCAAAGGGACCTGGAGGCCTATCGGAAGAAGCTGGACGAGTACGTCCAGAAGCAGAAGGCCGCCAAGGAGAAGGCCGAGCAAGAGAGCAAGGCCACCGCGGAGGCCGATGAAGGAAAGGAGGGGGAGAAGGGCAAGAAGGATTCCGGTCCGCCCAAACGGCCCAAGCGCCCCCGCAAGCCCCTCGCCGATGCCGCCCAAAGGCAGTTGCTGCGTGCTCTGGATGGCGAGATTCCGGTACGGGTCCAGGCCAACACCGTCGCCGAGATCCGCGATGCGCTGCAACTCGCCCAGCGCTACTCGCTGCGTTTGCGGATCGCGGGCGGCCTGGAGGCCGATCTCGTGGCGGACGAACTCGCCGCCGCCCGGGTGCCGGTGATTCTCCCCGCGCTGGCCGAACACGGTCCCCATCCCCAACCCGAGCGTGCCCTGGTTCGTCGCTATCGGACCCTGGTGGACGCCGGGGTCGAGGTCGCCCTCGCGAGCGGGGGTGGGGACGGGAGCGGCGCATTGCTGCTCGTCCGCGCCGGAGCACTGGTCGCGGAGGGCGCCGATCCGGATCGGGTCTGGGACTCCCTGACCCGGATTCCCGCTCGGCTCCTGGGGCTCGAAACCCGCCGCGGCACCTTGCGCCCCGGAGCCGACGCCGAGTTCTTGCTCTTCACGGGCCGCAGCCCCTTCGACGCTTCGGCCGACTTCCACGCTCTCGCTCCGGCCGACCTCCGATGATCCTCTCCACCCTCGTCCTCGCTCTCGGTTCCACGGTTTGCGGGGATCCCACTCCGCGATCTCCGTCCCCGCCGATCCAAGTCCTGCGTCCGCGCGCGGTGTTGACTCCGGCCGGTTTGATCGAGGGCGGGGCGGTACTCCTGCGCGGCGACCGGATCCTCGCGGTGGGGGCCTCGGTTCCGGTGCCCGTCGGCGCTCGGGAGGTGCCGTTGGACGGCATCCTCGCGCCGGGATTGATCGACGGCTGGACGCGCCTCGGCGTGGTCGGCCGGATCGACGAGGCCTCGCGCTATCTGACTCCCCAACTCCGCGCCGCCGATGCCCTCGACCCCGACGCCGGGATCTGGAAGCAGCGTCTCCGCGCCGGAATCACCGCGGTCCACCTGGTTCCCGAGGTCCGGGGAGGCGGCGATCCGATCGACGTGCTGGCGGGGTGGAGCGCGGTGGTGCGTTGTGCCGGCCCGGAGCGGATCCTGCTCGCTACCGCCCGCGAGACGGTCGGGGTCCTGGATGGGCCCGCCGACAGCCGCCAAGGCGGCCCGAGCGCCCTGGCCGGAGTGCTGCCGGTTCTGCGCACCGAACTCGCCACCCGCGCCTCCGCCATCGCCGACCGGGGGCTCCTGCTCTTCGTCCAGAGCGCCGACGGCCTGCGTGGCGCCCGCGCCGCCGCCGCCGGTCTGCCTCGCGAGTGGGTCGCGGCCGCGGATCCGGCCTCCTTCGGCGGACTCCTACGCGGTGCTCGCCTGGGGCTGCCGGTCGTCCAGGAATCCGATTGGTCGCCGCGCCGGATCGAGACCTGGAAACGCCTGCACGCGGCCGGAGTGAAGGTGGTCTTCGGAACCGGCAGCGGTGGCCCCTGGGTCGGCCCCGAGAGTCTGCGCCAGACCGCGATCGCCTACGCCCGCGCCACCGGCGACCCCGACGCGGCCTTCGCCGCCATCAGCTCCGCCGCAGCCGACTTCGCCGGGGTCGGCAAGGGCCTCGGCCGTATCGTGCCCGGCGCCGCGGCCGACCTCGTGCTCTGGAGTCGCCATCCGCTGGATGCCTCCGCCCGCGTGGTTGCGGTGATGATCGGTGGCCGCACCGTCTGGAGCGCATCCGCGGAGGAATGACCATGTTCGCCCTGCTCCTCTCTCTCGTCTTCGCCGCCCCGCAAACCGGTTCCCGGGCCGCTCCTTCCCCAGTCCCCGCCCAAGCGCCGGATCTCCTCCTCGCCGCCGATCGCTTGCACGATGGACTCGGTGGGGTGATCGAGAACGCGGTGGTGGTGGTGCAGGACGGTCGCATCCGCTCCATCACGCGTGGTCAGGCCCCCGCGGGCGCGATCCACGTCGCGGGCGCCGAACTCACTCCCGGCCTGGTCGATGCCTACTCCTATCTGGGTGTGGGCTGGGCCACGGTCGAGCAGCGGGCCGAGAGCCTGCCTGCCTCCCGCCTCGTCGACACCGTTGATCTCGCCGCTCCCGGCTTCCGCCACGCGGTCGCCGAGGGCGTGACCTGCGCCTTCCTCACTCCCGACACCTGGGACGTGATCGGCGGTCTCTGCGCGGTGGTCAAGACCGCCGGCGGGGACAATCCGGACCTCTACGCCCCCGCGGGCAGCGCCGCGCGCCGGATCGAATCCGCTGCCGCGCTGAAGATCTCACTGGGAGGGGATCCCAGCATGGGCAATTCGTCTCCGCGCGGTGGACCGCCCTGGAACGTGAAGTTCCGTCGACCCACTACCCGGATGGGCGTGGTCTGGGTGGTGCGCAAGGCCTTCTACTCGGCGATCGCCTACCGCCGGGCCCACGCGGCCGGGGAGGTTCCCGAGGATCCGGCCCTGGAGGTGCTGGTCCAGGTCCTCGACGGCGAGCTGCCGCTGCGGGTCTTCGCGCGGCGCGCCCAGGACGTGCAGACCGCGCTGCGTTTGCGTCAGGAGTTCGGTTGGCCGCGGATGGTCATCGAGGAGGGGACCGAGGCCTACCGGGTCGCCGATCTGCTCGCCGCCGCCCAGGTGCCGGTCGTGACCGGCCCTGCCTACGACATCGTGCAGCGTGCGATCGCGAGTGGCCCGAGTCTGGAGGCCCTCCACCGGCTCGCCCGCCCCGAACCGGTGTGCTGCGAACACGAACACATCGCCGGAGAGATCCCGATCGCGGAGCAGACCGGGCGGCTCCAGATCCCCGATCGGATCCTGGATCTCCTGCTGCTCACCGTTCCCGCCTCCGAGGCCTCGGCGCTGAATCGCGGGCGACGTTCCGAAGGAGACCATGCCACGCCGGCGCTCGCCGCCTTGCTGCGACGGGCCGGAGTGCGACTCGCCCTCGGCGCCGCGGAGGGGCACGACTCCTCCACCAGCGAAGCCGGACTCATGCACCAGCTTCGGGAAGCGGTGGCCTGGGGGCTGGACCCGGCCTCCGCGCTGCCCCTCGTGACTTCGGAGCCGGCCGCGCTCTGTGGTCTCTCCGACCGCCTCGGTTCCCTGGAGGTCGGCAAGGACGCCGATCTCGTGCTCTGGTCGGGCGATCCCCTCGCCGCGACTTCCCGCCCGCTGCTCGTCCTGGTCGACGGGCGCATCGTCCTCGACCGCCGCAACGAACGCTGAATTCGATGTCCCCGCGTCTCTACGCCCCGCTCCTCCTCGCCGCACTGTGCGGCAGTCCGCTCGCCGCCCAGGAGGGCTCCTCCATCGCCGTACGCGTCGGCAAACTGATCACCAACGACGGCGAGGTGATCGAGCATGGCACCGTGCTGGTCCAGGACGGCCGGATCACGGCGGTGGGCGGTCCCGACCTGGAGTTGCCCTTCGACGTGCTCCTGCGCGAACACCCCGACGGCGTACTCTTCCCCGGCTTCTACGAAGCCCACTCCTCGCGCGGCATGGACCGCGCCAACGAGAACGTGCCGGTGGCTCCCTTCCTCGACGTGAAGGATTCCATCGATCCGGTCAGTTTCTACTTCGAGGACGAGCTTCGCGGCGGCACCGTCGGGATCGGCATCCTCCCCGGCAACGACTGCGTGATCGGCGGTCGCGGTCGGGTGGTGGCGCCCGCGGGCATGATCGTCGAGGACATGACCCTGGACACCGATCTGGGAATGAAGATCGCGATCGGACCGAGGAACCGCTGGAGCCGCGCCGCCCAGCTCGCCGAACTGCGGCAGGCCTTCGAGAAACTCCAGACCGATCTCGAGGCCAAGGGGCAGGAGCTCCTGGATCGGCGCAGCGAACGTGCCGACCTGGAGAAGGCCGGAGAGAAGCCCAAGGCTCCCGTCGAGGACGGTGACGCGCAAGACGACGCGGGTGGTCTCGTGCGCTTCGGTCCCGACTTCCCCGGCAAGGAACTGATCTCCGAGGAGGATCTGAACGACGTCCAGCGCGGTCTGGTCGCGATCCTGAACGGTGATCTGCGCCTGTGGCTCTGGTGCCCCGAAGCAGTCGACGTGGTCCATGGGATCGATTGGGCCCAGGAACACGGGCTGAGCGATCGCGTCGTCTTCCTGGTCACTTCCGCCGCCTACGAGGCCGCCGACCGCTTGGCCGAGACCGGTCGGCCGGTGGTCCTCTCGGGAAGTCTCTGGCACGTGGAGGACGATCCCGTCACCGGAGAGGAGAACCGGACCTTCGCACCCAAGGCTTTCCTGGAGGCCGGGGTCCGGGTCGCGATCGGTTCGGTGAAGAGTCGTCTCGGTCCCGACCGTCTCGCTTATCAAGCCGCGACCTGCGTGCGCGAGGGCATGTCCCGAGCCGACGCGCTGGCGGCGGTCACCACCGCGGCCACCCGCGCCTGGGGCCTGGAGCAACGCCTGGGCAAGATCGCCAAGGGGTATGCGGGCAACTTCGTGTTGCTGAGCGGCGACCCGCTGGACTTGCGCTCCAAGGTGCTGGAGGTGTGGGTGCGCGGGCGGAGCGTCTATCAGCGTGAGCACGACGAACGCTTGCAACGGCTCCTGAAGGGAGAGGAGCAGTGATCGGGATTCCGCTGTTGCTGGCGCTCGGGGCCACGGCCTGGCTACCCCAGGAGGCCGCGCCCGCCCCGGCTATCGCTTATCACGCGGCTTGGATCTACGCCCAACCCGAGGCCGCCCCACTCGCGGACGCCTTCTTGGTGGTCGGTGGAGGCCGGGTCCTCTCGGTCACCGCGGATCGGGAGGCCCTTCCCCCGCTGACGCCGGTGGTGGAGTTGGGGGATCGCGTGGTCTTTCCTGGACTGGTGGCCGCCGACAGCACCGTGACCGGCGTGAGCGGTCAGGGAGATCACGCGCTCGGAGCGCAGCGGCGCGCCCTGGACGACTTCGACCCCTGGGCGGACATGGACGCGGTACTGCGGCGGGGGGTCACCACCCTCTACCTGTCTCCGGCGCGCAACCGTCTGGTGGGGGGACGGGGAGCGGTGGTCAAGAGCGCCGGGGAGCGGCGGGTCCTGCGCGCCGAGAGCGATTTGCGGGTCTGTCTGACACCGGCTGCCTTCCGCCCTCCGGCCTTCTTCCGGCCCCCGATTCCGCCCACCACCGAGAATCCGATCCGTCCCTCGGAGATCCAGCCCGCATCCTCCTTGCCGGGGGCGCTGCTGGTGCTGCGCGAGCAACCCGCGCCGACCGGACCCGCTCAGGGAAGTCACTTCACCGCGTTGCGGGCCTTTCTGGAAGAGGGCCGCCGTCTGCGGGTGGCCGCCGATCGCGTGGAGGAAATCCGCGGCGCTCTGGAGGTGGCGGCCACGTGGAAGCTGCCGCTCCTGGTGGACGGCGGCGCGGAGGCGGACCGTTTGCACGACGAGTTGCGCGAAACGGGGGCCGGAGTGGTCTTCCACGTGCCACTCTTCCTGGGGACCCCCGACCGTTCCCCGGACCAGCCCCTCGCGGATCCGTCGACGGTGGCGGCCCTCGGGGATCTGCCGCTGGCACTCGCGGTCGGGCCCGACGGACGGTGGACCTGGTTGCTGGAAGCGGCTGCCACCGCGGTGGGAGCGGGTTTGGATCCGGGCCGCGCCCTGGCCGGAATCAGCTCCGAAGCCGCGCGCCTGCTGGGCGTGGACGGGCGGGTCGGTAGCCTCGCTCCCGGCCACGACGCCGATTTCCTGGTCCTGAGCGCGCCCCCGCTCGACCCCGGTACCAGTGTGCTCCAGGTCTACGTGGAGGGGGCTCGGGTCTGGGACGAGGCGGCGCACGTCGCGGAACCCGGCGGCGTGGTGCTGCGCGCGGGCACCGTCTGGACCGGCGACGGCCCCCCGTTGCGGGGCGGGGCCGAAGTCCTGATCCAAGGCTCTCGGATCGTCGCGGTCGCTTCCCGCGTGCCCCATCCCCCGGGGGCTCGGGTGGTGGATGCCGGCGCGGAGGCCGTGATCACCCCCGGTTTCCTCGATGCCCGTTCCGTTCTCGGCCTGGATCGCTCCTCGGTGGATCCCGCGGTTCTGCTCGGTCTGCTCGGCGCCGGGCGGCGCTGGGATCCGAACTGGCAGAGCGTGGCTCGGGCCGGCGTGACCACTCTGGTTCCCGTGCCGCGCTCGATCGCCGGTACCGGAACCCGCACGCAGGCGGTCAAGACCGGCGCCGTCCTGCCCGAGGAAGCCTATGTGCAGGGCCGGGATCTGGTCTACTTCTCCCTGGTGGGTGGAGACCGGCCGGCGCGCGAGGAATCCTTGCGCAAGACCTTGGAGAGGGGCAAGAAATATTTCCAGAAATGGGAAAAATATCGCGCCGAGCGGAAGAAGTGGGAAGAGGAGCACGCGGCGAAGGTCGAGGAGGA
>CAYVRL010000097.1:0-7254 GCA_964454065.1 uncultured Planctomycetales bacterium
CTTCGCCGAAGCCTTCCCGGGCGCTCCCTTCTTCAACGAGCTGCCTTTCCGGGTGGCGGGTGGCGCCCCCGCGGTAGGACGGTTCCGCTCGGCTCTCGGAGCAGCGGGGGTCGCCGGGGTCTTGCCGATGGCACCGTTCCTGCCCGGGATGGAGGATGTCTTCACCCTGGCCTGCACCGAGCGAACCCGCCCCGAGGACATCGCCCGTTTGCTCGGGGTCGCCCGCGAATGCTTCCCGATGGAGGTGAGCCTGTGACTTCCGTTCCGATCCCGTTACTGCAAGAAGAATCCCGGCCCGGGCGACGCTGCGTGCGCTACGGAGGAGCCGATCGAGAGCGCGCGATGGCGGGGCTGCCGAAAGCGGAACGACGGACCGCGCCGCCGCGCTTGCCGGAGATCGGGGAGCTGGACCTGGTGAGACACTTCACCCGTTTGAGCCAGCTCAACTTCGGTATTTCCACGCACTTCTATCCACTCGGGTCCTGCACCATGAAGTACAACCCGGTGGTCCAGGAGAGCATTGCCGCGGAGAGGGGATGGACCGGCCTCCATCCCTTCCAAGATGCGGGCGAACTCCAGGGAGCGCTGGCATTGATGCACGGTCTGGAACGGGATCTCGCGACCTGCACCGGACTGCCGGAGGTGAGTCTGCATCCGGCGGCGGGTGCCCATGGCGAACTGACCGCGATGATGGTGCTGCGGGCCTGGTTGGATGAACGGGACGAGAGCGAGCGTCGTACGGTGCTGATTCCGGACAGTGCGCATGGCACCAACCCCTCTTCCTGCCACCTGGCGGGTTTCCGAGTGGAGACCATTCCCTCTTCGAGCCGAGGGCTGCTGGATCTGGAGTCACTCCAGGAGCGGCTGGGACCGGACGTGGCGGGGCTGATGATCACCAACCCCAATACGCTTGGCCTCTTCGAGGAACACATCCACGAGATCTGTGACGCGGTCCATGCGGCGGGAGGCAAGGTCTACATGGACGGGGCGAACTTCAACGCGATCGTCGGGATGGCTCGCCCCGGGGACTTCGGAGTGGACATGATGCACCTGAACCTCCACAAGACCTTCTCCACCCCGCACGGAGGGGGGGGACCGGGAGCGGGTCCGATCTGCGTCAGCGCGGAACTCGGACCTTACCTACCGGTTCCGCGGGTGGTCGAGGAGGAGAACGGCTTCCGTTTGGATGTAGACCGGCCCCGCTCCATCGGCCGCTTGCGGTCCTTCCACGGCAACTTCCTGGTCCTCCTCCGGGCCTACGCCTATCTCCGGCGTCTCGGGGGCGTGGGCCTGCGCCGCGTCGCTCAGAACGCGGTATTGAACGCCAACTACCTCCGCGTGGCCGCCGCCGAGCACTGGCGCATCCCCTACGACCGCACGTGCATGCACGAGTTCGTGGCCCGCCCCACCCGTGAAATGAGCGAACGCGGAATCAAGACCCTGGACATCGCCAAGCGATTGATCGACCTCGGCTTCCATCCCCCGACCGTCTACTTCCCGCTGGTCGTGCACGAGGCAATCATGGTCGAGCCCACCGAGACCGAGTCCGTGGAGACCCTGGACGCCTTCGCGGCCGCTCTCTCTCGGATCGCCCAGGAGGCCCTCGACACTCCAGACGTCCTCCGCTCCTCCCCCACCACCACCCCCGTCACCCGCGTCGACGAAGCCCTTGCCGTCAAATCCCCGACACTTATTGCCGGGTGACTTCTTCCCGTTTCCTGACATTCGTTGCCGGGGATAAAGTGTCAGGAAACGGGAAGAAGATGCCGGGGATGAAGTGTCGGGAAACGGGAAGAAGTCACCCGGCATCAGGTGTCGGGAGGTGGATCGAAGATGGGGGGTTGGGTGGGGCGGAGAATATGGGGAGGGATGAGGCCTTGCTGGAGTTGCGGGTGGTGCCGACACTGCGTTTCTATCGCTGGGAACGGCCCACCCTGTCGTTGGGCTATTTCCAGGAGGCCGCCCGGTTGCCACTGGAGGCGATCCGAGCGCGGGGGGGGGAAGTGGTGCGGCGGCCGACCGGGGGCAAGGCCATACTGCACGAGGAGGAACTGACCTATGCGCTCTGTGCTCCGGAACTTGGAGCGCTCGCGGGAGGGCCCGCCGCCGCCATGCGTACCATCCATCGGGCCTTGGCCGAAGCCTTGGGGAAACAGGCGGCCGCCCCGATCACTCCGCGTGGTTCCGCGCGGCTGGCCAGCGATCGCCCCGACAGTCCCTGGTGCTTCGAGGATTCGAGCCCTCTGGACCTGACCCTCGGCAAGCGCAAACTCCTCGGAAGCGCGGCCCGCCGCCGCCGCGGTTGGATCCTCTTCCACGGCAGCCTGGTCCTCCATGCCCCCCGCGAGACCCCAGGCGTGGCGGAACTGGGCTTCCCCCCCCAACTCCCGCCCCTGGTCTCGGCCCTAGGCAACACCCTCGGCATCGATTTCCGCCCCGGTAACTGGACCGAAGCCGAACTCCAACGCGCCGCGGAGCTCGCCCAGGAACGGTACCGCAGCGACACCCACACCCTGCGTCGTTGAGCCGAGGGACCGAACTCCCCGCTCTACAATCGCCATCGACCCATGAAGCCGTACCTCGACCTCGTCCGCCACGTCCTCGAGCACGGAGAACCACGCTCCGATCGCACCGGTACCGGCACGCTCTCCGTCTTCGGCACCCAAACTCGCTACGACCTCCGCCAAGGCTTCCCGCTCCTCACCACCAAGAAGGTCCTCTTCGCCGCGGTCGTCCGCGAACTCCTCTGGTTCCTGCGCGGCTCCACGAACATCCACGACGGACTGACCCAGTACACTCCGATCTGGGACGCCTGGGCCGACGACGATGGCGAACTCGGCCCCATCTACGGCTACCAGTGGCGCAACTGGGGCGGCTTGGGCATCGACCAGATCCGCACCGCCATCGACCAGATCCGCACCCAGCCGGATTCCCGCCGCATCCTGGTGAGCGCCTGGAACGTCGCCGATCTGCCCCGCATGGCCCTCCCCCCCTGCCACACCCTCTTCCAGTTCCGCGTCTCCGGTTCCCGGCTCGACTGCCAGCTCTACCAGCGCTCCGCCGACCTCGCCCTCGGAGTCCCCTTCAACATCGCCTCCTATGCGCTCCTCCTGACCCTCGTGGCCCAGGAGTGCGCCCTGGAGCCGGGCGTCTTCATCCACACCCTCGGCGACGCCCACCTCTACCGGAATCATCTCGACGGCATTCGGGAACAGCTCGCGCGAGAGCCCCGGCCGCTTCCCCGCCTGCGCGTGCCGGCCAAGGCCGTGGACGACATCCGCTTCGAGGACGTCGAGCTCTTGGACTACCATCCCCACCCCTTCATCCGTTTCCAGGTGGCGGTTTGAGTTCCCACCCGCGCCGCTTCGAAATCGTCGTCGCCGCCGACGAAGAGAGCGGCATCGGAGCGGCCGGACGAATCCCCTGGCGCCTACCCGGCGAACTCGCCCACTTCCGTCGCCTCACCGTCGGCGAGGGTGGCAACAGCGTGCTGATGGGCCGGGTCACTTGGGAATCCCTGCCCGCCCGCTTCCGCCCCCTTCCCGAACGCTGCAACGTGGTTCTGACCCGGCAACCCGAATACCCCTTACCCGACGGGGTCCTCCGCGCCGCCGACCTGGATCGAGCCCTGGACCTCGCGCCCCTCCCCGGTCGCGTCTTCGTGATCGGTGGCGCCGAACTCTATCGCGCGGCGCTGGCCCATCCCGGCTGCACCCTGATCCATCTCACCCGGGTTCGGGGATGCCACCATTGCGACCGCTTCCTACCCCAGCTTTCCGCCTCCGACTGGGAGGAGATCCCTCCCGCCAAGGACGCCCCCGCCCCATCCGGCCCGGGTTGGAGCTATCACGTCCTGCGGAAACGGTCCCGCGACCCTCTCTCTCCCTGAAGCCGGATCTACACTTGCGACATGGCTTCCCCCTCCTTGAGCCGCAGGTCCCTGCTGATCGGAGCCACGGCCACCGGCGCCACAGCGGCCCTCCGCGGATTCCCGGGCGCAACTTCTCCCCCGCGCATCCGCAAGGCCGTCGGCCTCGGCATGGTCCAGGAGGGCGAGACCCTCCTCGACAAGTTCCGTCTGCTCCAGGATCTGGGCTACGACGGCGTGGAACTCGACGCCCCGAACGCTTACGACACCGCCGAACTCCTCGCCGCTCGGGACCAGACCGGCCTACGCATTCACGGAGTGGTCGATTCCGTGCACTGGGCCAAACCCTTCAGCCATCCCGACCCGGCGATCCGCGAAGCCGGCACCCGTGGCCTCGAACGAGCGATCCGCGCCGCCGCCGCCTACGGCGCCGAAACCGTCCTTGTGGTCCCGGCCGTGGTCTCCAAGACCATCAGCTACCAGCAAGCCTGGAAACGCTCCCGCCCGGCCATTGCCAGCACCCTTCCCCTGGCCGAGGAACTGGGCATCAAGATCGCGATCGAGAACGTCTGGAACAACTTCCTGCTCTCGCCGCTGGAGATGGCCCGCTACATCGATTCCTTCCAGAGCCCCGCGGTGGGCAGTTACTTCGACGTCGGCAACGTGATCCGCTACGGCTGGCCGGAACAATGGATCGAAGTCCTCGGCCCCCGCATCCTGCGCATTCACGTCAAGGAATACAGCCGCAAGAAGCAGAACGACGAAGGATTGTGGAAGGGTTTCCAGGTGGAACTCCTGGAAGGAGACGACGATTGGTCCGCGGTCGTGGCGGCCTTGCGCAAGGTCGGCTACCAGGAATGGATGACCGCCGAAGTGGGGGGCGGCGGCGCCGAGCGGCTCCGCGACATCGCCACCCGAATGGACCGGATCCTGGCCTCCTGAAGTCATGCTCAGCGCTTTCCTCCTCGCCCTCGCTCTCGCCGCGGCTCCCGCCTCCCCCGCACCGCAGAAGGCCGCTCCGCCGCCCCCGCGCCGCCCTCGAGTGCTGCTGATCGGTATCGACGGCTGCCGCCCCGATGCTCTCCTCGCCGCCGACGCCCCCCACCTCCATGCCCTGCGCGAGCGTGCCGCTTACTCGTTCCGTGCCCAGACCTGCGCCCGCACCGTCAGCGGTCCGAGCTGGTCCAGTCTGTCGTGCGGCGTCTGGCCGCAACGACACGGCGTCCTCGACAACTCCTTCGCCCACACCCACCTCGATCGCTTCCCTCCCCTCTTCCAGCGCCTCCACGAAGCCGCACCCGCCCTGCACGGCGCGGTCCTCGCGCAGTGGGATCCCATCCGTCTCCACCTCGCCCGCGGCGCCGACTACGCCCCCGAACTCGCCGACGCGGCCGCGGTCACCGAGGCCACGATCGCACGCCTGCGCGACGCTGCCGACGCGCTCCTCTTCGTTCACTACGACGACGTGGACGAAGCCGGCCACGCCCACGGATACGGTCCGGAACACCCCGAATACCTGGCCGCGATCCACGCCGTCGACGCCGAGATCGGCAAGATCCTGAAAGCTCTCCACGCACGCCCCGCCGCCGCGCACGAGGACTGGCTGATCCTGGTCACCACCGATCACGGCGGAAGCGGCACCTCCCACGGACACGACACCCCCCTCGAGCGGACCATCTTCGTCCTGGCGCAAGGGCGCGCCTTCCCCCCCGGCGAGTTGCGACCCCCTCCACGCATCATCGACCTCGCCCCAACCATCTTCCACCACCTCGGCATCACCGTGGACCCGGCATGGCAGTGGCAAGGACGGCGACTCGGTGCCCCCGCCCCCGACGCCACCGAGCCCGCCCCCTTCACCCTCGCGATCCCCGAAAGCGACGCCACCCTGGAGTTCCTTCCCATCGACGGCCCCGCGGGCCGCTACTGGCTTTCCCGCAGTGAAGTCCCCTGGGAAGTCTTCGACGCCTTCTTCCTCCGCGACGAAGCCACCGCCGAGGCCGATGGAGTCACCGGGCCGAGCCGCTCCGTGTTTCCGGTGACCCGCGGATTCGGCCACGAGGGCCACCCCGCACTGGGAATGAGTCTCCATTCCGCCCAGAGTTTCTGTGCCTGGCTCTCGAAGCGTACCGGGCACCGCTTCCGCCTCCCCACCGTCGCGGAATGGCAAGCGGCTTGCGGTCCGCGGCCCACCGATCTCCTCGCCAGCGCCTGGTGTGCCGCCAACAGCGACGGGAAACCGCACCCCGTCGCCCGCCTCGCCCCCAACCGCCATGGCCTCTACGACATGCTCGGGAACCTCGCCGAGTGGGCCACCGACTCCGCCGGCGAGGGCCGGGTCTGCGGGGGCAGCTACCTCAGCCCCGTCGCCGAACTCACCCCCGAGACCACCCTGGAGTACGATCCCTCCTGGCAAGCGCGCGACCCGCAGTGGCCCAAGAGCCGTTGGTGGCTCTCCGATGCTCCCTTCGTGGGCTTCCGCGTACTCACCACCTCTCCACTTCCCACGACCGGCACCCACGACTGAATCCATGGCCTCCACTCCCTCCCGTCGTTCCTTCCTCAAGGCTTCCGCTGGACTCGCCACCCTACCGGGACTCGCCGCCGTCGCCTACGCCGGTGGCAGCGAGCGCATCAAAGTGGGGCTGATCGGCTGCGGCGGCCGCGGCACCGGGGCCGCGATGCAAGCCCTTGCCGCCGACAAGGGAGCGGTCCTGGTGGCGATGGGCGACATCTTCGCCGACCGCCTCGCCAACAGCTATCACGGAATCCTGAAGAACTGCAAGGCCGAGCAACTCGACCTCCCCGAGGAACGCCGCTTCGTCGGCTTCGACGCCTTCCGCAAGGTCATCGAAGCCAGTGACGTCGTCCTCCTCGCCACCCCCCCCGCCTTCCGCCCCCAACACCTGCGGGCCGCGGTGGAAGCCGGCCGCCACGTCTTCTGCGAGAAACCGGTGGCGGTGGACGCCCCCGGGATCCGCTCGGTCCTCGAAACCGCCCGGCTCGCGAAGCAGAAGGGCTTGGCCCTGGCCTCCGGTTTCTGCTGGCGCGCGCACTACGGGATCCGCGCCGTCTATGGTGAAATCCACGCCGGCCGACTGGGCGAAGTGCGCCACGCCTACGGAACCTACCTGACCGGCGAACTCTGGTATCGCGGCCACGAGAAGGAATGGAGCGAGCGCGAGTACCAACTGCGCAACTGGTACTACTACACCTACCTCTCCGGTGACCACGTGGTGGAACAAGCCATTCACAGCGTGGACAAGATCCTGCTGGCCTTCGGCGACCAGCCCCCCCTGCGCTGCACCGCCACCGGCGGCCGTCAGGTCCGTACCGACCCCAAGTACGGGCACATCTACGACCACTTCAGCGTCGTCTACGACTTCCCC
>CAYVRL010000098.1:0-7218 GCA_964454065.1 uncultured Planctomycetales bacterium
GGATCGCGAGAAGCAACGCATCTCCTTGGGCATGAAGCAACTGACGAAGAACCCCTGGGAGGACTACATCCCCTCCAACTACCACATGGGGGACATGATTGCCGGGACCGTGACCAAGAACATCCCGGTGGGCTGCTTCGTGAAGCTCGAGGAGGACCTCGAGGCCTTCATGCACTACTCCTCGCTGCCCCAGGAATGGCAGAGCGATCCCGAAAGTCATTGCATTCCCGGCCTCAAGGTCGAGGTTCGGGTCGTGCGCGTGGATTGTGGGGAAGAACGCATCGGCCTGTCCTTCATTCACGCCGACTTCGAGGAGAACGACGAGGTCCGCGCCAAGTGGAAGGAGGCCCGCGAGAAGAAGCGGGCTCGTGCTCAGAAACGCGCCGAGGCCAAGGCTGCTGCCGCGGCCGCGGCCGCGGCAACGGAGGAGGCCCCGAGCGGTGCTTCCCAAACGGAGGCCACTCCGGGCGAAGCTCCGCAAGCCGAGGCCCCCTCCGTGGAGTCCGAATCCAGCCCCGAGGGCGAAGTCGCTCCCGATCCCGCCCCCACCGAATAGGGGGGCATGGCGCCCGTGCGCCGACCAGCTTCCAGTGGCGGTCTTCCCGCCGCCGCTGGAGCTTGCTTGTGCTGGGGGCTGATCATCCTCTCGGCCCCGTCGTGGACGGGTTGCATCTCCGCCGGGGAAGCGGTTTCCGATTCCCAGGAGTCGCCCACTCCCATGGAGGACGGAAGTTCCTCTCCTTCGGCCGCGGAGGAGGGGGAAAGCGAGCTGAGGCCTCCCGAACTCTTGCGTCCGGAACAGGTGCGGGAGCAAGCCCGGCTCGGCTTGCTGGTCCTGCGGGCTGCCGCTCTGCGCCGCACCTTGGAATCCCAAGCCGAACTCCTAACCGCGCACGCTCCGACGACTTTCGGTGAAGACCTGGAACTACGCTGGGTGCTCCGGAATCCCTATCCGGACCCCTTGGTCCTGTTGCGGCCCGAACCGGGCTACGCGGTGGAGTTCCATTGGGAGCTGGAGCGCTGGATGCCGGATGGGAGTCGGGATGGAAGATCCCGGAACCGACTGGCACTCGAGCCTCGGGAAATCCGCATCCCTGCGGGTGGAGTTCTGGAAAGGCACTTTCGGATTCCCCTGGACAGTCCGACCGGAGCCAGCGCCCTTTGGCGGACCCGATTGGGGGTGCGTTTCCGCTGTGCCGGCGCCCGACTCGGAGACCAGGAACTCCCGCTGCAAGTCATCCAATCGAGGGACTTGGTGTTCCTCTCCTTCCCCGCTGGATGGAAGGAACTCGCCCAGGATCCCTTGGGAGCCTTGCGCCGTCTCCCGGAGCTGCCCCAGCCGCAGTTGGATCGCCATCTATTGGTTGCCTCGGCCTTGCTCCAGGAGGCCCAGAGACGCGAAGGGGTGCGAATCCTCGCGGAGGCCCTGCCGCGGGCCGTCAACCCGCGTCGGGCCCGGACCATGACCACCGCCCTCGCTTGGTTGACGGGATTGGATCTGGGCCCCGAACCCGCGGTTTGGAGTGGCTGGTGGCGTCGGCAGAATGGCGACGGCTGAACCCGCCCGCACCCCCGCATGGAAGCTCTCCCCCGCATTCGTCGTCTCGCCTCCGAGATCGTCACCGAAGCTCAGCTCGCTCGGCTCCTCGAGGAGGCCTCCGCCGCATCCCGCCCCTTGCGCGTGAAGTTCGGGATCGACCCGACTTTCACCGATGTCCACATCGGTCACGCGGTTCCGATTCGGGTCCTGCGCCTCTTTCAGGAACTCGGCCACCTGCCGGTTCTGATCCTTGGCGACGCCACTGCGCGGCTCGGAGATCCCACCGGACGCAATGACCAGCGTCCGCCCCTTTCCGCGGCCGAAGTGGAAACGAACGCCTCTCGGTACCTGGAGCAGATCGGGCGCATCCTGGACCTCTCGCCGGAGCACTGCGAGGTACGTCGCAACAGCGAGTGGTTCGGTCGGATGGATTTCTTCGACGCGCTGAAGCTGGCCGCGCGCGGCACCGTGGCGCGGCTGTTGGAGCGGGACGACTTCCAGAAGCGGATTGCGGAGCGCCACCCGGTCCACTTGCACGAAATGATCTATCCCTTGATGCAGGGCTGGGATTCCGTGCAAGTGCGCGCCGACGTGGAGCTGGGTGGGAACGATCAGCTCTTCAATTTGCACATGGGGCGACTCCTTCAGGAGCGGGAGGGGCAAGCTCCGCAGGTTTGCCTGACCACACCGCTGCTGCTCGGTACCGACGGGCGCAAGATGTCCAAGACCTACGGGAATCATGTTCCGTTGCTCGCCGACCCGAACGAAGCCTTCGGCAAGGTCATGAGTCTGTCCGACGATGCGATGCCGGATTGGTTCCGCCTGCTGACCTCGATCGAGGAAACGGAACTGGAGAGGATCCTGACCGGGCACCCTCGGGCTGCCAAGGAGCGTTTGGCCAGGGAAGTGGTCGGCTGGTTGCACGATGCGGCCGCCGCCGACGCCGCGGCACTCGAATTCGCGCGGCGTTTCCGCGATCGCGAATTGCCCAAGGAGATTCCCGTCCAGAGTCGTCCTCCGGGCCGCTGGCCGCTCCCCGGTCTGCTCAAGGAAACGGGTCTGGCAGTGAGTACCAGCGCGGCACGGCGTCTGATCCAGCAGGGAGGGGTGCGGGTGGACGGCGAGGTCGTCGAGGACTTCCACCGAGAGCTTCGACTCGATGCCGGCGGCGAAGTACTCCTCCAGGTCGGCAAGCGGCGTTTCTTGAAGCTCCGGGCTGGGGCTTGATCCCCTCTCCGGTCGGATCCCGGGTTCTCTTCAGGTAGACCTCCCGCCACTCCCACCCCACTTCCCGTTGCCCGGAGATCCAGGGGCCCGCTCGACTGGGAGTGGTGGAGGGAGGGTCAGGAGTCGCTCACTGGAGCTTGGATGCCAGGTCGGAGAGGGGAACGGATCCCTTCGTGGCAGCCAGGATCACGGCGCTTCGAGCATCCACCACGCGCGCAGAGATGACCACCTCGTCGTCTTGGATGGAGTAGTCACCAGCCAGGACCGCATTCACCGAGAAGCGGTCGGCGAGGTCGGCAAGATCCTCGGGCGAGGAATCGGTCGCCACGGGCGCATATTCTGATTCCACGACATTCGCAAGTGAACTCAAGGCGATGACGAACTCATGTCCGAGGAGGATCGCGAAGCGATCCCCGTGTTGACCGTCGGTTTCCTCGTGGGCGGTACCCATCCAGGGGTTGTGTTCGTCCGTACGGTGAAAACCGAGCACCAGGATACGCAAGTGGTTGAGGTCTGCGCGCTTTTGAAGCCGTTCCACCAGGTTCTGGGTAATGTTGTCCACGGTGGTCTCCAGGGGGCGCACTGCGCAAGCATTCAGGAAGACCGGGATGGAGAGAAGGGGGAGGCAAAGACCCCCGGCGGAGAGGAGGATCGTTCTCATTGTGGAGACATCGAGGGCATGGGGGTCTGGGCATGGGGAACGAGACCTTCGGCGGCGGCGAGGATGACTCGGTCGTCCGCAGACACCACGCGAAGGAGGACGAGCACGTGGTCTCCCTCCATCGTGAAGTTCCCCGAGAGTACTGCAGTAGCCCCGAGTTCCTTCGCTTCGTTCAGGAGGTCGGTGACGGAAGTGGATCGGGTCGGGTCGTTGTCGTCAGGTTCGATCACCGGAAGCCGGGGAGCGAGAACTCCCATGATCTCATGGCGGATGCGCATCGCTGACAAGCGATGCCGGGCGGCCATCATGGGATTGTAAATGGGGATGATTTGGCCGTCCGAGGCACGTTCGCAAGGTTGGAATTGAGCCACCAGGAGACGCACATTGCGGAGGTCGGTTCGTTGCTCCAGTTGAGTGAGGAGGTCCTCCGCCAAGAGACTGGCGGAGTCGTAGTAGGTGGAAGGGGAAGACGAGCAGGCGGCGGACGAGGCGAGGAGTCCCCCGAGAAGGAAGGAAAGGAGTCGGTAGCTCATGAATTCATCTCCTTGGCCTGATCGGGAGGACTTTGAAGGTAGCGCCCGAGATCCTCGACATATGGCTCCAGATCCGCTGGCTGGCCGTCCCATGCGGCACGGAAACGTTCGTAAGGCGCCTTGGCCGCTTCGAGCTGTCCGAGGTCGATGGCATTCTGGGTGGCGACCAGATCGGCCCAGGGAGCGGCGTCCCCACCGAGTTCGTCGAGGGCGGCGAGGATGGTGTCCATTTCGTGGCTCAGAGAGGAATCCGGCTGAGCCAAATCGGCTCGGAGCAGAAAGAGGGAATAGAGCAGAGCCTCGCGCACTGCGACCGCTTTGGGGTACCGATCCGCAGTGAATCGCAACACCCTGGCGGCGCCCTCGTAATCTCCGTCGAGGTAACGGGATCGGGCCTCGCCGAAAAGGACTGGATACAGGGTCTCCCGGAATTGATCGTCGTCGGCGAAGCGATCGAAGGCCTCTTGGGCCGCCGAGTCCTGCCCGGCATCCAAGTCGCTGATGATTTGGACGCCGTAGGCCGAGGGATCGGTCGGAGCCATTGCGCAGGACCACAAAAGGGCTACGGTCGGAATGATGAGAGCTGTTCTCATGGGTTCATGGATGCTGTTCTAAGGTGGTCATTCGTGGTTCGATCGAAACTCCATTCGCCAGGCGGATGGAGTCGACTTGGAAGTCGTAGCCGCCTGCAGGGCTACGGGTGTAGCGCAGAACGAACTGACGGACCTCGGAGGAAGAGTGCCCCGTGGAGGCTAGTGCGCGTCGCCTGCGGTCGATCGCAAGCGCCCATTCCCGTGGCGGGAGCAGGGCGCCGAAAAGGAGGATCTCATTGCGGGCCAAAACACTCCTGCGGAGCTCGCGTAGAACCTTCGGAAGCTTGTCGTAGGGGTAGCTGAAGAAATCCCGGTACTGGCGGAACTCCTTCAGCGGAGGGCGGCTCGAAACCCTCTGTACGGCGGGCGTTCCCTCGAGGGACACTTGGAAGTAATACGGCGTGGGGTTCTGGGGGTCGAGAGCAGCTTTGGGAACCAGAACGAGGGTTTCACCAAAGTAGCGCCCGATCTCCAGCTGTTCTTCGGGCATGGCCAGGAAAACGGTGCTGAATCCTTTTCGGGTCTCGCCCGAAAGTTCCTTCGCTGCCGCCGCGAGAAGGGCTGGATCCTCCATGGCGGAATGGGAATCCGCAATGGGAACGAGGTCGCCTGGATCCTCGTCGGTGCCGACCGGAGCTGCGTCCCCATTCTCCTTCCCCTCTGGTGTCCCGGCCTCGGGTGGGGGCGGAGCGGAAGGACCGCTCGAATCGGCCTGCTCGGCAGCACTCGAATCCTCCGCTTTCTGGGGAGGGGATGTCGATCGAGGAAGGGGCGGGGGGGGCGGGGAGGGCGCTTGGGGTTTGGCAGCCGCAACGGGATCCTGCTCCTGTTTGGTGTCGGACGGAGGCTCGGCTTCCACCCGCGGAGTCAGAGCCAGGGTGACGGGAATGGGAGGGGGCGGAGCCGGGCCTTGGGATTCAGGCTGGTAAAGAAAAACCCGCCAGGAGACTACCGCGGAAAGAACGAGAAGGAAAAGGTGGCGAAGGAAGGCCCTCATCACCGCTCCTCGAGGAAACTGGAGCTTCCACCGCCGACGGCCAACAGGGAGACCCGAGAGAATCCGCGCAGCCGAAGGTGCTGCAAGAGCCCGACCGCGACCCCGTGTCGAGCCTCCCGGTCGCCTTGGATCTCGATCGCGATGTCTTCGGGCAGGGAATCTCCGATTTCAAGAGCGAGAGCTCGATCGAGTTCCTCGAGCGAAGTCACGGCAGGGGCGTGGTCGCCGACGTGGATCTTGGAGTCCGCGTCGAGCACCAAGGTCAGGCTCTTGGTTGCCCCTGCCGCGTCTTCGATCGCTGGCGCCACCTCGGGGAGGAGGATCTTGACCAACTCAGTGCGGTTGGTCGTCTCAGTCTTGCTCAGGGCGAGTAAGGCGAAGAGGAGGATGAAGAGAACATCCAACAAGGGGGTAATACCCCGAAGGGCGACATCATTGTCCTCGAGTCGCTCCACTTCAGCCATCTTTCTGAGCGGAGACTTGGAGAAAACCTTCGACCAGGTTTTGAAGGCGTCGTTCCCGGAGCGTCAACCACTCTCTATAGAGGATCAGGAAGGCCTGCCCGAACAGAAAAATGATGAGTCCCGCCACCGTCGTGAAAAGGGCGGTCGCCAGGCCGGAGGCCAGCACCTCTGGCGCGGAAAGACCCAGCTCTCCGCCGCGAGCGAAGAATGATTTGGAGATACCGAGGACCGTACCAAACAAACCGAGGCTGGTCGCCAACTGGCTCAAGGAATCGATCCGTCGCAAACCACGGGATGCCTGCTGAAGATCATCGCGGATGGTCCGCCGGACCGCTTCTTCACGGCCTTGTTTGGCGAATTGTTCGAGCAGGTGGGGGGTCCGGCGCAAGGGGCAGGTGATCCCGAACAACAGCCGATCGAGGACCGAAGAGAATACGAGTACCCAGACCACCAGGAGGGCGTACATGACCGGACCCCCAGCGGCGAAATACTCGACGAACATGGCGCTTTCACCTCCGGCCCGGCAGATCCGGGGCCGGGAATGGAATGGCCGGAGCGAGCAAGTCGGCTGGCGGGGTCAAGGGCCAGCGTTGCCAGTAACTGGCCGGGTCCGCCTCGAAGAGCATTTGACGGCCCCGCAACGGATAACGGCGCAGGAAGTCCTCCTGGAGTCCTGGGTTGGCCAGGAGCGGATTCTTCGGTGGTACGGCTTCTGGTGCGAGTCCCACACCACCCGTAGCGAAGGGAATGAAGCTCGGGTTCGAGCCCTGGGCGTCCAGCTTGGCGGCCAGGCGATCTCGCTCGCGCCGCCGCTCTTGGATCCTGGAGATCTCGGCGAGAAGGGCTTTGCGGCTCGCATGCAAGGATACGGACTCTTCCTCCAGGTCGCGAATCTCGTCCTTCAAGGTGGCGGCCTCGGCGAGGGCGGCGTCCCGATCGGCTGGTTGGATCGCTTGTCCTGCCCGATCCACGGCCAGGTCGTAAGAAGTGCGCTTCTCCACGAGTTCTCCTTGGATCTGGTCCAAGCGCTTGTCGAGCGAACGTTGCTTGCTTTGGAAGAAGCGGATCGCTTCCAGCTCGCTCTGATCGACGCTCTTGCCCCCGAGCAGGAGGGTTTTCCTCATGTCGTGGATCTGCTTGCGCAGGACTCCAGCATTCAGAGAGGGGTTGCCGCTGCTGGTGGAGACCGGAACGGCCTCCTGC
>CAYVRL010000099.1:0-7103 GCA_964454065.1 uncultured Planctomycetales bacterium
GATCCTTCTGGGCGAGGAGATCGCCGGGACGCTTGCGCAATTCGACCTCGATGAAGGTCTGGCCACCGCCCGCTTCGTGCCCCTGATCGACCTTTTCCTCGGGGGCGGGCGCCGCCTCCGTGGCGACGGCCTTGAGCTTGATGAGGAAGGCATCCGACTCCTGGGTGTTGCTGGCCACCACCCCCGTGTCGAATTTGGTGACCGTGTAGTCTTCGCCCGCGAGGCGTTTGCGGATGTCGCCGATCTTCACGGGATGGGTGAGGTGGACTCTCGCGACGCTACCGCCGGTGAAGTCGATGCCCATCATGTGGGGCTGTTCGACGGCGAAGAAGGCCAGGCCGGCGAGAATCAGGGCCAGCGAGCAGCTCATGGCCAGTTTGCGCACCCCGAGGAAGGGGAAGTGCGCTTCTCCGGCCATGGCCCGGGTCATCTTGACTTCGCGGATCAGCGGTTTCTTACCGAACACCATGAGGTGCATGACCACCTTGGAGAAGACCAGGGCGGCATACATCGAAGTCAGGACACCGAGGGAAAGCGTGGCGGCGAAACCCTGGACCGGACCGGTTCCGACCTTGAACAGGATCAAGGCCGTGAGCAAGGTGGTCAGGTTCGCGTCGACGATGGTGGTGAAAGCTCGTTCGTAGCCGTTCTTGTAGGCCTGGGGTACCTCGCGACCGCGCTTCCGTTCTTCCCGGACCCGCTCGAAGATCAGGATGTTTCCGTCCACGGCCATCCCGATGGTGAGGACCAGTCCGGCCAGGCCGGGAAGGGTCAGGGTGGCTTGCGTGAAGCTCAGGGCGCCGACCAGGATGAAGCCGTTGAAGATCAGCGAGAGACAGGCCACGAGACCATTCATGCGGTAATAGAGCAGCATGAACAAGAGGACCACCAGACCACCGGCGGCGGCGGACTTCCAACCGATGTCGATGGAGTCCGCGCCCAGCGAAGGGCCGACGAAGGATTCGCTCTGCAATTCGGGGCGGATCTTCAGGGAGCCGGTCCGGAGCACGGTGATCAGCTCCTTCATCTCGTCCTGCGAGAATCCCTGCATGCCGCCGGTGATGATGCCGCCCCCCGGCAAGCGCCCCTCGATGGTGGGTGCGCTTTGGATCTCGTTGTTGAGGACGATCGCCATCTGGCGACCGCGGTATTCGTCGGTGAAGTCGGCGAAGGCCGCTTTGCGGTGTTCCTTGAAGGTGAAGGCGACGGCGAGGAAGCCGCTGGAGTCGTTGCTGGGGCCGACGTAGGCGAGGTCGCTCCCCGTGAAGTCCCAGGAACTGGCTTCGTCGGGGTGGTTCCCGCGGAGGATGTCCTCGTCGCGGACGGGGATCGCCCCCCGTTGGCCCGCGAGAGCCGCATAATCCGATTGGGCGCTTTCGCTCAGGCCGTACCAGAGGATTCCGGGGCGCGGGCCCCCGTCGGATTCCTCGACGCGGTTGAAATCCTCGACCGGCGCATCCGGATGGGCCTTTCGCCAGGCGTCGAACTTGTCCTCTTCCTGCCGCAGCCCGATGTCGTCCTGGGGACCCGCGACGATCCGGAACTGCAAGCTTCCCTGGTTGACGATGGTCCGCTTGACCTGTTCGATCAGATCCGAGTCCTGCCCCGGCATCTCGATGACGATGCTGTCTTCGCCCTGGGGGTAGATCGGGACTTCCTTCATCCCGCTGCCGTCGAGGCGCTTCAGGAAGATCTGGATGGTCTGCTGCAGGACCTGCTGCTGGTCCTCGTTGGGACCGATCGAGCCTTCGGCCCGGGCTTTGTCGAAGGGCAGGCGGTAGACGATCCGGGCGCCGCCCTGGAGGTCGAGCCCCAGGTTGATGTGGAAGGTGGAGATCGACCAGACACTCAACGCCACCAAGGCGAGGATGCCGAAGATCTTGCGCGAAAGGTTCGGGACCATGGCGGGCCGGACGGCTCAGGGTGGGTCGCTACGAAAGGAGGAGAGGACGGAGCCGACCTTACAGGTAGGCGGATTTTCCGGAGCGGCCGCGGAGGAAGTAGAGCCTCGAGCGGCGCGGTTTGTGGTTCGGCCCGCGTTGGACGCTGACGTTCACGACCCGCGGGCTGTGCAGCGGGAAAGTCCGTTCCACGCCTTGGTTCTGAACGATGCGGCGCACCGTGAAGGTCTTGCGCAGACCGTGTCCGCCGTAGCGGATCACCTGACCGATGAAGGGCTGGACGCGTTCGTCCTTGCCCTCGCGGATCAAGTATTCGACGCGCACGAAATCCCCGACCTGGAAGGCCGGGATTTCGGCTTTCAGGTGCTGCTGTTCGACTTCTCGGATGATGTCCATGACTGACGGTGGGGGGCTGGGGGACGCCTCAAGGGGAGTCCGGCGGCGGTCCGAGTTCGGGCCGCCGTTGGCGGGTGCGGATCCGGGCCTGTTCACGACGCCACCGGGCGATGGCTTGGTGGTCGCCGCTGCGGAGGACCTCGGGGACGGTCATCCCCCGGAACTCCGCGGGGCGGGTGTAGTGGGGGTGATCCAGGAGGGAAGGATCGGTGAAGGATTCCTCGACCGCGGATTGCTCGTCTCCGAGCACGCCGGGCAACAGCCGCGTCGTGGCTTCGACCACGGCGAGGGCGGGGAGTTCGCCACCGCAAAGAACGAAGTCGCCGACGGAGAACTCGGTCCACTCGAAGCCGAGGCGGATCCTCTCGTCGAAGCCCTCGTAGCGGCCGCAGAGCAGGAGGATGCGTTCCTCCTGGGCGAGACTGCGAGCGTGGGCTTGTCGGAAAGGGACCCCGACCGGGGTGAGCAGGATTTTCCGGGCCGGGCCGAACACTTGTTCGACCCATTCGACGGCTGCGAAGATCGGCTCGGGCTTCAGCACCATTCCCGGACCGCCCCCAAAGGGCCGGTCATCCGCGGTACGGTGCTTGTCCCGGGCGAAGTGCCGGAAATCGAGCACCCGGACCCGCAAGCTTCCACTTGCTTGGGCCCGACCGAGGATGCTGGACCGAAGGTAGCCTTCGACCGCCTCCGGGAACAGGGTCAGGAGATGAACCTCGAGCATTCCCGGACCTCCGGGAAAAGGCCGCACAGGATACCGAAGAGGGAGGAATCCCACAAGCCGCCGCCCCGGGGGAACCCGCGAGCCATCCCCCAGAAGCTACGAAGGGGGAAGGGCTTGGAGGTCCGAGTGCCGCCGACCCAGGCGCCAAAGCGCCAGGTTGGCGAGCAGGAGCAAGGCGAGGCCTCCGAGGGAACCCCGGAACCCGGAAGTCCAGGCCAGGAGGGGATCGGGGGGGATTGCCACGTGGGCCAGCGGAAGGAGGGGGACGGGGAGGGCGAGCTTCGGGTCCAGGAGTCCGAGGTCGATCCGTTCGGAATCACTCAAATCACGTTCAGGAAAGGAGATGAACCCATCCGGAAGGAGTGGGTTCTCGACCGTGGACAGGCCCTGCAGCTTCCCGGCAACGACGATCCCGACTCGCGAGCCTCGACACGCGCTCGTGAAACGTGGGAAGGCGGCGGCGCGTTCCGGGCGGATCCGGAATTCGAGGTCGATGGTCCCGTTCCCCTTCCGCGAGACCGAAAGCCACTCCAGATCCCGGGAACCGAAGTCCCAGGACGCGGATCCGGGCGGAGCCGCGGGGCGGAGGAATGCACCGGAGACGAGGGGAACGAACCCGTGGACCAGGGATTCCGGGGGAAGATCCGCTTGAATCCAGCTTGCGGCCGGGAACCAGCGCAAACCGGGCGCTGGGCCGCCTTGATCGCTGGCCAGGGACTGGAAGGCGCGGATCTCGGCCTCAGGATGTTGCTGGAACCATGACAGAAGCTTGTTTTTCTCGGTCTGCATGTCCAGTCCCCCCACATCGGGCGCGTAGGGGAGGAACTCCAGGGTGGTCGAGGGCTGGGTCGCGAGCTGACGGACGATCTCCCCACGGTGGGCCAGATCCTCCCCTGGTTCCTCGGGAAGGGAGATCAGGATCTGGTCCGGAGGGGCGAGCGAACAAGTGGCATCGGCCGGCCCGAGCTCTCGGAGCCGGGCCGCGAGGACCTCCCGGCACGCGTCGAGTCGCTTGGGAGCCTGGGCTCGCGAGGATGGCTCCAGGGGAGTCCCGTTCGGTTCCGGGGGGAGCTGGAAACCGAGGATCCAGCCCCCCCGTACCCTCACCGGATCGGGCGGTCGCAGGCCATGGATCACCAAGAGGGAGAGCCCGAGGAGATCGAAGCCCAGAATCGCGAGTCCGCGTCCCATGATCGATGGATTCTAGATCCCTTGCGGGGCCCCCGGGCTGGACGTGGGCAGTCTGACGGGCTAGAAACATCGCATGTTCACCGGACTCGTGGAACGGCGGGTACCCATCGCGGCCTGGGAGGAAGTTCCCGGAGGACGGCGCCTCGTCCTGGACCTGGGGCCCCTGGCCGAGGGGCTCGCCACCGGGGCTTCCGTGTCCTGCGCCGGCGCCTGCTTGACGGTGATCCGGCTGGAGGGGAGCCTGGCCTCCTTCGACCTCTCCCAGGAAACCCTGGATCGAACGCGTTTCGGGGGCTTGCAGGCGGGGGCCCTGGTGAATGTCGAGCGCAGCTTGCGAGTGGGGGACCGAATGGGAGGGCATTTCGTGACCGGTCACGTGGACGGGATCGGCGAGGTCCTCGGGATCCGGGAAGAACGGGACTTCGCGGTCCACCGGTACCGGGCGCCACGGGCTTTCCTCCCCTGGTTGGTTCCCAAGGGATCCGTGACCGTGGACGGCGTCAGTTTGACGGTCGCCAAACTGGAGGAAGGGGGAGTCTTCGAGGTCGCCCTGATCCCGGAAACGCTACGTTTGACGACTCTCGGCCTGTTGCGGGAGGGCGATCGGGTCCACTTGGAGGGGGATCTGATCGGAAAGTACGTCCAGCGGTTCCTGGAAGTCCGGGAGGAACTTTCGGAGCAAAGCCCTTTTCCTGGTTGAAGCGAGAGTTTATCCCTGGCCCGTTCGTTGCCGCGTGGCAGCACCCTCCCCGCCCCCGTACGGGCAACCATTCCCCAGGATCCATGTTCCCCCGCCCCCTTCCCTTCTTCCTGGGTGCGAGCTTGTTGTTCGCCCCCGCTCTTTCCGCGCAGGCCGATACCGACCATGGAGTCATCCTCCCCGATGCCGGGGTGCAAAGCCTTCAGGTCGGTGGCCAGCTCCGTTACCGCGTCGACCAGCGCAACCCGGTCCGTCCGGTGGCCGGTGTCCCCTCGGCGAGCAGTCAGTTCGGTCGTTTCCGTTTGCATCTCGATGCGCAGATGGAGAACGGCGTGCAGGCCTTCCTGGAACTCCAGGAGACCATCGATGCCGTCGGTGATGGCCAAGGCACCCTGGCCTCGGGTTCCGTCCACCAGGCTTATGGCAAACTCGAGAACATCTGGGAAGGACTGGATGCCCAGATCGGTCGTTTCGAGTTGAGTTACGGGAACCAGCGCATGGTTTCGCCCTTGAATTGGTCGAACACGGGGCGGGCCTGGGACGGCATCCGGCTCTCCCGCAAGGGCGAAGCCTATACGGTGGATCTCTTCGCCACCCAGCCGGTTCAGGGCCAGGGTGCTCCGGACAGCGGTCAGAACTTCGACGGTCTCTACTACCAGCAGGATTTCGACGCCGTCGGCGTGGATCTCTACTGGTTCCACCGCACTCGTGGGGTGGGCTACTCCGACGATACCTTCGGCACCTTGCTCGACGGCAACCTGGACGTCTTCTCCTGGAGCGCGGAACTGGCTACCCAGACCGGTAACCATGGCCCCGCTCTGAGCGCCAGCGGCACCGCCATTGCGCTGCGTGGCGATCTCGACGTCGCCGAAGGAGTCCAGCTCGGACTCGGCTACGACTACGCCTCCGGGCGGAGCAACGGCGGCGACGACGGTTTCGTCCCCCTGTTCAACTTCTCCCATGCCTACCAGGGCCACCAGGATCTGGTGACCTGGCAGAACTTGCAGGACATCGTGGTCCGCAGCCAGTTCGCGGTCGGCCAGAGCTGGAAGCTCCACGGCGACGTGCACTTCCTGTCCAAGGTCGAAGACACGGATACGGTCTACTTCGGATCGGGGGCGGCCGGCGCCTCCGCGGTCACTGGGGCTGGAACCAGCACGGACATCGGAACCGAAGCGGACATCTACCTCAAGGGCGCGTGGACGAAGAACGTGGCCGTCTGGACCGGGATCAGCCAGTTCTACGCGGGCAACGCCCTGACCAACAACGACGACCAGCTCTGGCTCTTCTTCCAGATCGCGGTCAACTTCTAGTCGCTTTCCTCCTTGCGGCTCCTCGAGGCCGTCGCCCTCATCCCGCGGGCGGCGGCCTCGATCGCTCTGCTGACCCGTGCGACCGCCGCCGCAGGATCGCGCCCTTGACCCGTCGCTTCCCGCACTTCCGGGAACCAGTTCGAGCCGTACCCGCTGCTGCGCCAGAGGAGCAAGCCTTCCGCGGGGTCGGAAGGGAGGAAGAAGCGCAGGAAGCGTTCGGGGTGAGGAACGGGGGCGAGGGATGCGGCCTCGTTCAGGTTCTCGACCGCACGCCGCAACGAAGCGCGCGCTGCGGCGGAGAGTTCCAGTTCGGTCAAGGCCTCACGGGTACCCTGGATCCAGCCCGCGATGCCGTCCAGTCGGGTCGAGGACGAAGACAGGCGGTTCAGGAGACGGACCAGGATGCGCCCCGCCGCCGCATGCCGGGAGAACTCCGGATCCAGGAAGCGCTCGACCAGGAATGGAGTGTCGTAGGCGGAGTGATAGGCGCCGTTCCCTCCGTGATAGCCGAAGCCCGCGACCTCCACGCCCGCGATCTGCAGGAAGGGAACGTGATCCGAACCGCCCCCGGGAGTTCCGAGTTCGGAAGAGACCGTGTCCCCTTCCGCCGCGGCCGCCGCCCGGACGACCGACGCGAGGGCGGGAGTCGCGAAGGCCCCGAGGGCCGGGCCCGAGGCCACGACGTCCAGGTTCAGATAGGCGAGGGCGTGCGCCGCGAGTTCGGTCCGATGCTCCTCCACCCACTCGGTGGACCCGACCAGTCCCCACTCCTCGCCGTCCCAGGAGCAGAGGATCAGGGTCCGCTCCGGTCGCCAGCCTCTCCGCAGGGCCGCACCGAGGACCCGCGCGGTTTCCACGAGCACCGTGGTCCCGCCCCC